>PWYF01000095.1 GCA_003567955.1 Thiotrichales bacterium | reverse complement strand
CTGCAACAGCTCATGGCGCAAATCCCCGCGAATAAAAACTGAACTTGTTTTCTTAAGGAAACGCTGATTAATTCGTCGCGCCTCAGGCTTTACCAGCGTTTCCCTGGTCCCGTCCATGGGCCTCGCCCCTTCGGGGTCCGCCTGTCGGCGGTTCAAAATCGCTATCCTGCGATTTTGTCGAACCTGATTTGATTGAAACGTCGCAGCTTCGAATCGTGGATCCCGTCAAGCATGAAAAAGCCCGCTGTGCTGGCGGGCTTATTAATAAATATGGCGCGCCCGGCAGGATTACTCGGCACATCCGTGTGCCTCGCCCCTTCGGGGTCCGCCTGTCGGCGGTTCAAAATCGCTATCCTGCGATTTTGTCGAACCTGGATTGATTGAAACGTCGCAGGTTCGAATCGTGGCTCCTGTCAGGTATAAAAAAGCCCGCAGACTTGGCGGGCTTCGTCTTGGTGTTTGGCGCGCCCGGCAGGATTCGAACCTGCG
Source organism: Thiotrichales bacterium (assembly GCA_003567955.1). Lineage (GTDB taxonomy): Bacteria > Pseudomonadota > Gammaproteobacteria > UBA5335 > SLRW01 > SLRW01. The sequence goes on along the minus strand of PWYF01000095.1, from coordinate 45,212 downwards.
ACCTTCGGCTTCGGAGGCCGACACTCTATCCAGCTGAGCTACGGGCGCTGTGCTGATCGGATTGTTCTCATCCTGCCGGGGCAGGATTATTCGGCCCATCCATGGGCCTCACCCCTTCGGGGCCCGCCTTCGGCGGTTCAAATCCGCTCGTCCATGGCGGATTTGTCGAACCTGCGACCTTCGGCTTCGGAGGCCGACACTCTATCCAGCTGAGCTACGGGCGCTATACAAATTGTCTGGTGCCTGCCCTCCCTGGCGCAGCGCATGCCGGCTTCCGGTGGTCCCGGCCCGGACGTCCTGTCCGGTCGTTCGTGGCGCTGCGAACAGCCACCGGCTGTTCGGTCGCCACTCACCCAGCTGAGCTACGGGCGCTGTGCTGTTCCGGTTCATGACTGAACGGGCGGCAAAGCATAACTTTTTACTGCCATGACGTCCACGTGAAGCAAAGCGCTGATCTCTTCGGAGGCAGACCGGAGTGCCTGGTGTTTTGCCGGCCCGGCATTCCCGGTATACTTGCGCCTCTGGCGGGGCAGCCTGGTTGCCCCGGGGGCAGACGACGAGGACGGGGGTTCGCTCGTGACCGAACACGATGAAGGCAGTTTTCTGAAGATTCTCAGCTGGCTGATGGGCGGCATGGTGGCTTTTGCCGTATTGCTGGTGCTGTTGGCGGCGCTGCTGGCAGGATTGACTTCTGACGATGAAGTTGACCCCCTCTCAAGGCAGGTGCTGGCTGAACGGGTGGCGCCCGTGGGCCAGGTTAATACCGGTGAACCGGGTCAGGTCATGACGGCGGCCGCCGAGGCCCCCGCTGCGGACGAGCCGCTCAGCGGTGAGCAGATTTACCGCAATAACTGTGCCGCCTGTCACGATACCGGGGCCATGCAGGCACCGCTGACCAGTGATGCCGATACCTGGAATGACCGTCTGGGTCAGGACCGTGAGACGCTGGTGCGTCATGCGATTGAGGGTATAGGCCAGATGCCGGCGCGCGGGGGTAACCCCAACCTCAGCGATGAAGAAGTTGAGGCTTCGGTGGATTATATGCTGGAGCAGCTCGGCTACTGATGTGTGGCCCCGACCATGCATGCCATGGTCGGGGCGTTTCCCTTACTCTTCCGCCAGCATGTTGCGTAAAGCATCCAGGTGCGCCTTGCCGGTCGCCAGGCGTTTCTCCGGGTCCTGTGGTTTGCCGGGGCGTTCCCATGCCAGGTCGTCGGCGGGCAATTCTTCCAGAAAACGGCTGGGCTCACAGTCCATCTGTTCACCCGCGCGCCGGCGCTGGCTGGCCCAGCTCAGCGTCAGTGAGCGCTGGGCCCGGGGGATCCCGACGTAGCACAGGCGCCGTTCCTCAGCCAGGGCGCCATCATCGAGGCTGGCGTGATGGGGCAACAGGCCTTCTTCCATGCCCACCATGAAGACATGGGGGAATTCCAGCCCCTTGGCGGCATGCAGGGTCATTAACTGGACCCCGTCGATTTCGGTTTCTTCCTCCTGGCGTTCGAGTATGCCCAGCAGGCTGATATGGGCCAGCACCTGTTCCAGACGTCCTTCAAAGCCTTCCCGGGCCCCGACTTTCTGCAACCACTGCAGCAGTTCGGTCAGGGCTTCCATGCGTTTTTCCACCTGCCGGGGTTCGCGCAGGGTATCGAGCAGCCAGGTTTCGTAATCGCTTTCACGTAATATGCGCCGGGCCAGGCTGACGGTATCCTCGTGTTCGGCCAACCGCGCGAGGTCGGCCATCCAGTCGGCGAATTCACGCACCTTGCGCAGATTGCGCTCGGGCAGTTTTTGCGCCAGCCCCATGTCGGTACAGGCGGCGAGCAGGCTGACGCCTCGCCCGCCGGCCCAGTCGGCCAGTTTTTCCAGGGTGGCCGCACCGATTTCACGCCGCGGGGTGTTGATGATGCGCAGAAACGCGCTGTTGTCATCCGGATTGGCCAACAGCTTGAGGTAGGCCATGAGGTCTTTGACCTCGGCTTTGTCAAAAAATGACCGACCGCCACTGATGCGATAGGGAATCTGGTTCTCGCGAAGAGCCTGTTCAAAAGCCCGGGCCTGATGGTTGCCGCGATACAGTATGGCGAAATCGCTGAAGGCGCTGCGTTGATGGAAGCGGTGCTGGATGATTTCCGAGACAATTCGCCGGGCTTCGGCCTCGCTGTCACGACATTGCAGCACCCGAATCGGATCACCTTCGCCCAGCTGACTCCACAGCCGTTTTTCAAACAGGTGGGGGTTACCGGCGATCAACTGGTTGGCTACCCTCAGAATACGGCCGCTGGAACGATAGTTTTGTTCCAGTTTGATGACTTTCAGGCCCGGGTAGTCCTGTCCCAGCTGGCCGATATTTTCCGGCCGCGCGCCGCGCCAGGCGTAGATGGACTGGTCATCATCGCCGACCACGGTGAATTGTGCCCGGGCGCCGGCCAGTAGCCGCAGTAATTCATACTGCGCGCCATTGGTGTCCTGGTACTCATCCACGAGTAGATAGCGCAACCGGTTCTGCCAGTATTCGCGAACCTCGGGAATCTGTTGCAGCAATTCCACCGGGCGGACGATGAGATCGTCAAAGTCGAAGGCGTTGCAGGCCTTGAGGTGGCGCTGGTACTCACCATAGAGACGGGCCTGGCGCAGTTCGATATCGTCCGTGGCAGCTTGCATGGCGGTTTCTGGCGGGATCAGGGCGGCTTTCCAGTCGCTGATTTGCCATTGCAGTCGCGACAGTACAGCGTCCTCCAGATCGCCTTCACGGCGGCTGATTTCCCGCAGCAGGCCCAGGCTGTCGCCGGCATCAAAAATGGAAAAGCCGCGTCGGTAGTCAAGCCGGGTATGTTCGCGTTGCAGCAGCGACAGCCCCAGGCTGTGAAAAGTCGATACCGTCAGCCCCCGTTGTCCCTTGCCTGTGCCAGGCAGCGCGCCAACCCGGGATTTCATCTCCCGCGCGCTTTTGTTGGTGAAGGTGAGCGCGCAGATCGTGCCCGGGGCATAGCCGCATTCGTTGACCAGCCAGGCAATCTTGCGGGTGATGACGCGGGTCTTGCCGCTGCCCGCGCCGGCCAGCACCAGCAAAGGGCCATCGATATAGGCCACGGCTTCGCGCTGGGGCCGGTTAAGTGCCTGGTTTGCGGGAGCTGACATCGAGCCTCTGGGATGCGGGGAAGCAAAGCGCGCTATTGTACGGCCAGCCTTCGGGGTAAGGGCAAGTACCCGCGGGCAAATGCTGGTCGCCACGGGTGTGTTTGGGTACACTGCGCCGATCAATTGTCATGCGCCCGCCCAAAGCCCCGGTGCCCGGTGTGACGTGCTTTACGCCGGGCCCTGGCGGCGGGTAGAGTGGCCAGCTTGCAAATGCCGTTGTTGCCGCAGTGGTGCGCCGGTATTCACGACTCAGAGAGAGCCATGAAAAGATTCAGCCCGTTGCTGCTCGTTGTCATGCTGGCTGTCGCCTGGTTTGCGCCCGGGACGGTACTGGCCCACACCTCGGGTCATATTGAAATTACCAGTACGAATATGTATCGCGGCCTGGATCTCAGCCAGGGTGTGGGTGTGAATGGCGGCATTGATTACGAGCACATCAGTGGCTTTCATCTGGGCCTGTCGGCGCTGAATATGCAGCAAGGCAACCGGGCGGCCGTGCAGGCCGGTTATGGCAGCCGGGCGCTGAACTGGGGCTATGATCTTGGCGCGGTGTACTACACCTTCTCCGAGCATGGCGAATTCAGCGACGAGCGTCATATCGACTACACTGAATTGTACGGTGTGCTATCGCTGGGGCCGATCAACCTGTCGGCCTGGTACACGCCGGATATGCTCAACACGGACGAATCGGCCTGGTATATGGAGGCGGATTACACCTGGCGCGGCCGCACCGGGATTGGTTTCGAGCTCAATCTTGGAGTGGCCGCCGGGGATTATTATGACCTGGCCAAAGAGACGCGTCCGGTGGGCGAGCCCAACGGCCTGTTGTATGCCGGTCAGGAAGGGGCACGGGTCACCAGCAGCTATTTTACCTGGGGTGCGGCGCTGACGCGTGCTACCCGCGAGTTCACCTGGTCGATGGGGGTGGAAGGAACGGACCGTGGCAGCGTGGATGGTGAGGGGACCGGTGACCGCGTCAAGTGGGTGCTGGGCCTGGAGCGTCGCTTCGATTTTTAGGATGTATTTCTCACCCCCGGGCCCGCTGAGGCGTGACGAATAAATCAGCGTTTCCTTGATGATGGCCGGACAAAAAAATCCCCGGTGCCTGTGGCAGCCGGGGTTGCGTTGGCCATAATGGCTGGAGGTGTTCTGCTCCCTGAATGCAGCCCCCGCTGACGTTCGCTTCCGTTCGGCTTCCTGCCCACAGGTAATGCCTTTTGGGGCTTCCCTTGCGCTGTGTCGCGGGAGTCGCGGCGTTCCCTGCCGCAGACGGGGCTGTGCTTTTGATGCGGGCGAATCCCTGTCCGCTCCGGGGTTCCTTCCCCGGGCCTGTTCCCCGGCATTGTTTTGCTCCGTCAGGATTTATAATGCCCCAGCCGCGTCGTCGACTCAGTCGGTGAGTCGCTACAGTGTGTGTAAGCATATGCCTACGCGATAAACGCCTGCATTCAGCCGTGGTTTGTGGGGGCTCCCGGGCCATGGCATGATTCGCCACTTGCAGTCGGTTGCAAGTGAGCAGGCGTTGTCTTGATCGGGTTTTTGCAAAGAGTCAGTCGGGCTTCGGTCAGCGTTGATGGTGAGCCTGTCGCCAGTATTGGCGCCGGTTTGTTGGTGCTGGTCGGGGTGGAGCGGGGTGACAGCGAGGCGACGGCCTCGCGCCTGCTCGAGCGGCTGCTGGCTTACCGTGTATTCGGAGATACGGACGGCCGCATGAACCTGAGTCTCGCCGACACCGGTGGCGGGCTTTTGCTGGTGCCGCAGTTCACGCTTGCCGCCACCACCCGCAAGGGTAATCGGCCCGGTTTTGACCGCGCTGCTCCGCCGGCGCAGGCCCGGGCCTTGCTGGATTTCATGCTGGCTCAGGCGCGCTCGCGGCATAGTGGCGAGGTGCAGGCGGGGCAGTTCGGTGCTGACATGCAGGTCAGTCTGGTCAATGAAGGGCCGGTCAGTTTCTGGTTGCAGGTGGCGCCGCCGGTGGCCGCCGGTGGATGAGTAACCGGGATTCAAAAGGGAACAGGGCATGGGTTTGAGACAGATTTGCGCAATCGTATTGTTGCTGTTGCTGCCGGGGCTGGCGCAGGCGGCGAAAATCACACTGTTGGTGCCGCCAGTCTGGCTGGAACGCGAGGCGCAGAGCGTGGCCATTGCGCCCGGTGCCACACTGCAGCCGGGCGACATCCTGCGGACCGGACCTGGTGCCGCCGCCCGGGTTGAGCCGGGCGATGGCAGCACGCTGGATCTGGGCGCCGAGAGCGCCCTGGGTATGACCACCGTTGATCCCGTGCGTTTTTCAGTGGAAGACGGCATGGTGCGTTATGCCGCCCCCGTGGGCGGCTTCACCGAGACGCTGCAGTTGACAGCGGGACGCCTGCAGGTGGAACTCAACAGCGGCGAATTGCTGGCGGGGGTGCGCGCAGGCACGGGCGAGCTTCTGCTGGTTTCGGGTGAGGCCCGGGTATCCGCGCCACAGGCCCAATTGCCATGGACGCGCTACAGTGAACCGCGCAGCTGGTATCGCCTGGATAACGGGGCGCTGGAGCAGGGACGTCTGGAACCGGAAATAGTGGCGCGGCGGGTCGAGGCGCTGCGCACGGACAGGCGCCCTCAGAGTCTGCAGACGGAGGGGCCGTGGGTGGCCAATGTGATTTCCCTGCGCGATCAGGCGGCGGCGCGCACGATAGTCGAAGAACTGGTTACTGAGGGTTATCCCGCAAGACTCTCGCCAACCCGGGTGCAGGGTCGACTGTGGCACCGCGTACAAATGACAGGTTTCACTACCGAGACGCATGCGCGGGAACTGGGCAATCAGCTGGCGCAACGTTATGGCGCCCCCCGGGCCTGGGTGCATGTGCCGGATCAGGGCGGCAATGGTTATTGAGATGTTTACTGGCCTGCAGTGGTGTCTGTCACACATACTTCGACCCCGGTGGCGGTTCGGGTTATGCTTGGCCTGATTGAACGCCACCCGGAAGCGCCCCTCGGACACGATCATGAGCAAAGCAGAAAAACGCACTGCGAAAATTGAACGCAAGACCCTGGAGACCGAAGTCCGGGTCGAGCTCAATCTTGATGGCAGCGGCAAGGCCGAACTCGATACCGGCGTGCCCTTTTTTGATCACATGCTGGAGCAGATTGCGCGCCATGGTCTGGTGGATCTGAGCATTCACGCGCGCGGCGATCTGGAGGTGGATGCCCACCACACGGTTGAAGATGTGGGCATCACGCTGGGCCAGGCGCTGAGTGAGGCGCTGGGTGAAAAACGGGGCATCCGCCGTTACGGACACGCCTACGTGCCCCTGGATGAAGCCCTGTCACGCGTGGTGGTGGACTTCTCCGGGCGCCCTGGCCTCACCTACGTGGCCGATTACCCCCGGGCCCGCATTGGCGATTTCGATGTGGATCTGGTGGCGGAGTTTTTCCAGGGCCTGGTCAATCATGCCCGGCTGACGTTGCACGTGGATAATCTCCGGGGCAGCAACGCGCACCATATTGCCGAGACCATTTTCAAGGCCTTCGGCCGGGCCCTGCGCATGGCCGCCGAGCCGGACCCGCGTATTCCCGGGGTGACACCGTCGACCAAGGGCAGTCTCTAGACCGTTATTCTGAAGCGCGATCCCGCCATGAGCCGCATTGCCGTTATTGATTATGGAATGGGTAACCTGCACTCCATCGCCAAGGCGCTGGAGCATGTCAGTGCGCGCGAACGGGTGATTATCAGCGGCGATCCCGTTGCATTGCGTCGGGCGGACCGGCTGGTGTTTCCCGGGGTCGGTGCGATTGCCGATTGCATGAGCGAGTTGCAGCGACTGGGGCTGGACACGGTGATCCGCGAGGCGGTGCGTTCACGGCCGGTGCTGGGGATCTGTCTGGGTATGCAGGCGCTGCTGGAAAGCAGTGATGAAAATGATGGCGTTGATTGCCTGGGCCTGCTGCGTGGTCACATCCGGCGCTTTGAAGGCGGCGCGGATGCGGCCGGGCGCCGACTGCGGGTGCCGCATATGGGCTGGAACCGGGTTATGCCGGTGGCCGAGCATCCATTGTGGCGTGGCATCGAGCCCGGCAGCCGGTTTTATTTTGTACACAGTTACTATGCGCCTGCCGAGTGTGAGGGCGTGGCTGCGACCACCGACCACGGGCTTCGTTTTGCCAGTGTGCTGGCGGCGGAGAATCTGTTTGCGGTGCAGTTTCACCCCGAAAAAAGCCAGCAGGCCGGGTTAGCGCTGTTGCGTAATTTTGTTGACTGGGACGGAGAGTTGCGGGCCGCCATGCCACGGGTGGCGGCCGCGCAATGACAGGACGTCTATCGATGTTCCGTGGCGGGATGGAGAACAAGGCATGCTTTTAATACCGGCAATTGATATCAAGGATGGTCAGTGTGTGCGTCTGCGGCAGGGCCGCATGGATGATGTCACAGTGTTTTCAGATGACCCGGTGGCGGTCGCCGGTCAATGGTTTGAGGCGGGCGCACGACGGCTGCATCTGGTGGACCTGGATGGCGCCATTCGTGGTGAGCCGGTCAATACTGCGATTATCCGCGAGATTGCCCACAGTTTCCCGGACATGGACGTGCAGGTCGGCGGCGGCATTCGCGACGAGGATGCCGTGCAGGCCTATCTGGATGCGGACGTGACCTGGGTCATTATCGGCACCCGGGCGGTGAGTTCGCCGCATTTTGTCAATGATGTCTGCGTGGAATTTCCCGGCCGCATCATCGTCGGACTGGATGCCAGAGACGGCAAGGTGGCCATTGACGGCTGGTCCAAAATGTCCAACCACAGTGTGGATGATATGGCCCGCCGGCTCGAGGATGATGGTGTGAGCGCGATCGTGTTCACGGACATCAGCCGTGACGGCATGATGCAGGGGTTTAACGTGGATTCGACCGTGGCGCTGGCGCGTAATGTGAGCGTGCCGGTGATCGCTTCCGGCGGCGTCTCCTCAATCGAGGATGTCAAACGCCTGTGTGAAGTGGCCGAGGAGGGGATTGATGGTGCGATTGTGGGTCGGGCCCTGTATGAAAAGACCCTGGATCTCGCCGAGGCGCAACGCCTGGCCGATGAGTTGACGGCCCGGTGACGCTGGCCACCCGCATCATTCCCTGTCTGGACGTGGACGCCGGGCGTGTGGTCAAGGGCGTGCAGTTCGTGAATATACGCGATGCCGGAGACCCGGTGGAGATTGCGCGCCGCTATGATGCCGAGGGCGCGGATGAGCTGTGTTTTCTGGATATCACCGCCAGCGCCCATGAGCGCGAGACGCTGGTGCACGTGGTGGAGGCCGTCGCCGGCCAGGTTTTTATCCCGCTCACTGTGGGGGGCGGGGTGCGCAATTGCGATGATATCCGGCGCCTGTTGCGGGCCGGGGCGGACAAGGTGGCCATCAATACTGCCGCGGTGCATGATCCGGATTTTGTCAGTGAGGCGGCGCGTCGGTTTGGCTCGCAGTGTATTGTGGTGGCCATAGATGCCCGCCGTGTCACCGGTGGTGAGGCGGCGCCGCGCTGGGAGGTCTTCACGCATGGCGGCCGACGGGAAACCGGCCTGGATGCTGTGGCCTGGGCGCGCGAAATGGTGGCGCGCGGTGCCGGTGAGATTTTGCTCACCAGCATGGATCGTGATGGCACCCGCGAGGGTTTTGATATCGAATTGTTGCGCGCCGTGGGTGACGCCGTGGCGGTGCCGGTGATCGCTTCCGGCGGTGTGGGCACATTGGCGCACCTGGCCGAGGGGGTGAAGGCGGGCGGGGTGGATGCCGTGTTGGCCGCCAGTATCTTTCATTTCGGCGAACATACCGTGGCAGAGGCCAAGGCCTACATGGCCGGGCAAGGTATTGAGGTCAGGGAATAATGACAGCGCAAGACATGCAGTGGCTGGATGAGGTCAAGTGGAACGCCGACGGCCTGGTGCCGGCGGTTGCCCAGGATGCCAGTGATGGTCAGGTGCTGATGATGGCCTGGATGAACCGCGAATCCCTGGGGGAAACCCTGCGCCGGGGCGAGGCCGTGTACTGGTCGCGCTCACGTGGAAGACTGTGGCACAAGGGCGAGCAGTCCGGCAATGTGCAACAGGTGCATGAAGTGCGTCTGGACTGTGACGGTGATACGGTGCTGTTGCAGGTCACCCAGCACGGTGGCGTTGCCTGTCACACCGGGCGCCGGCGTTGTTTTTTCCGCCGCCTGGAGGGGTCGCGCTGGGTGGTGGACGAGGACGTCCTGCAGGATCCCGGCAAACTTTATTCAACGGATAACCGGCATGACTGACGAGCGCAGGATTCTGGGAGAACTGGCTGATGTGCTTGAAGCCCGCCGCGGGGCCGACCCCGAGAGTTCCTATGTGGCCTCGCTGTATGCGCGCGGGCTGGACAGAATTCTGCGCAAGATTTCCGAGGAGGCGACCGAAACCCTGCTCGCCGCGCGTGACGGTGATCGCCAGGCGCTGGTGCACGAGCTTGCCGACTTGTGGTTCCATACCCTGGTATTACTTGCCTCGCAGGACCTGCGGCCCGAGGATGTGCTGGCCGAGCTACAGCGACGCACCGGGGTTTCCGGCCTGGAAGAGAAGGCCGCACGTGGCGGGGATTGATCCGGGCCCGGATGCCGGGCCGGTAACCGATGGAGAAGGGATATGTTGAGTGGCATCAGTATCTGGCAGTTGCTGATCATTCTGGTCATTGTGGTGCTGCTGTTCGGCACCAGCCGTTTGCGCAGCCTGGGCGGGGATCTCGGCTCCGCGCTGAAGAGTTTTCGCAGCGCGGTGCGCGAGGGCGACAAGGAAGAGACGTCCGAAGATGAAGCCGCATCCGGCGCGATTGAGTCCACCGCCACCACCGAGTCTGACAGCGCCAGTGATACCGACAAGCGAAAGAAATCCGGCGGCCGCAAAAAATCCTCCTGAGTATCTCCTGATACGGTGGCGGTGCCCCCCGGAGCAATCAGATGTTTGATATCGGCTTCTGGGAACTGCTGTTAATCCTGCTGGTAGCCCTGCTGGTGATTGGTCCCGAGCGCCTGCCCGGCGCGGCTCGCACGGCCGGGCTGTGGGTGCGGCGTGCGCGAGCGCTGGTGAATCTGGTACGTGATGAGGTGGACCGGCAGATGGATGCGGAATCGAAACCCCCCGCCTCGCAGGAGACCGATGAAGATCGCGCCTCCCGGGAGTCGGACACGTGAGCGCGGGGGTGGATGAACACAAGGGTGCGCCCCTGGTAGCGCATCTGGCCGAGCTGCGCCGGCGCCTGTTGTGGAGTGTTCTGGCGGTGGTGATTCTTTTGGTGCCGCTGGCGCTGTTTGCCCGCGAGTACTACACCCTGCTGGCGGGCCCGCTGCTGCAACACCTGCCCGAAGGCAGCAGCATGATTGCCACCGAGGTGGCGTCCCCCTTTCTTGCCCCTTTCAAGCTGGCCGCTGTGTCGGCCCTGATTCTGGCCATGCCGGTGGTGTTGTGGCATGTGTGGGCCTTCGTGGCCCCCGGGCTGTATCAGCAGGAACGGCGCTTTGTCATGCCCCTGATGGCGATGAGTACGGCGCTGTTTTATCTGGGCGTCGCTTTTGCCTACTTTGTGGTGCTGCCGTTGGTGCTGGGCTTTTTTGTCGCCATGGCGCCACAGGACGTGGCGGTGATGACCGATATCGCGCGTTATCTGGATTTCGTGCTGACGCTGTTCCTGGCCTTTGGTGCGGCTTTCCAGATTCCGGTTGCCACTATCCTGATGGTGCGCGCGGGGCTGACCACGCCGGCGGCGCTGGCGGGCAAGCGCGCTTATGTGCTGGTGGGGGCTTTTGTGCTGGGGATGTTGCTGACGCCGCCGGATGTGTTTTCGCAATCCCTGCTGGCGGTGCCGGCCTATCTGCTTTACGAGGCGGGTATTGTGCTGGCGCGCTGGCTGGTGCCCGGCTCGCGCGAGGTTGAAATCCAGCGCGGCGAGCGGCCGCCGGACTGATGGAGGCAACGCTGACCTATTCGTCACGGCTCAGCATGACCAGTGCGTCAGTATCAAAGCGCGAGATTGAATGCGTATATCGGTGCGGTGAAAAGACGCAACGCCGGGGCTGGCGCACTGGCAATGCCGCGGAGGACAGACCCTGTCGCGTCCATCTGCGGCGTTGCCGCGCCTGGAAAGGCAACCAGCCTTCCCTGCGCACGGCGCCTTGCAGCTGAACACGACAGGACCCGCTGAGCCGCGACGAATGGGTGTCAGCGTTGTCTCAGGCGCGCGATACCCTTATTTGAGTTCGCGTGAGCTCTTGCCCAGCAGCTGGCGGGCAATGATCAGCTGCTGAATTTGCTGGGTGCCCTCGAAAATGTCGAGGATCTTGGAATCCCGCGCCCATTTCTCCAGCAATTCGTTTTCGCTGTAGCCCAGCACACCGCACAGCTCCACACAGCGCAGGGTGACCTCGTTGCCCATGCGTCCGGCCTTGGCCTTGCACATGGCCGCTTCCAGCGAGTTGCGCTTGCCGTTATCGGCCATCCAGGCGGCCTTGAGGGTGAGCAGCCGGGCGGCCTCCCATTCGGCCTCCAGCCGGATCAGTTCGTCTTCCACCGCGGTGCGCCGGGCAGGGGGCAGATCCCAGGCTTCGGTGCGAACGCCCTCGCCGCTGAGCAGTTTGTTGGCCACTTCCAGCGCGGCCTTGCCCACGCCAATGGCCATGGCGGCCACCATCGGGCGGGTATTGTCGAAGGTCTGCATGACCCCGCCAAAGCCTTTCTTCTTGTCGAGGATTTCTGCCGAGCCAAGCAGGTTTTCCCCCGGGATTCGGCAGTCGTTGAAACTGAAAGCGGCGGTGTCGGAAGAGCGGATGCCGAGTTTTTTCTCCAGTCGCACCAGCTCCATGCCCGGGGTGCCTTTTTCGACTACGAAGGACTTGATGCCGGCCTTGCCGGCTTCGGGGTCGATGTTGGCCCACACCACAACAGCTTCACAGCGATCACCGGCGGTGACGTAGATTTTTTCGCCGTTGATGACCCAGTCATCGCCGTCGCGCCGCGCGGTTGTCTTGATCGCACCGGAGTCGGAGCCGGCGGCAGGTTCGGTAATCGCCATGGCCGCCCATTTGCCGCCGAATTTCTTTTTCTGCTCCGGACTGCCCACCGCCTGGATGGCGGCATTGCCAAGACCGCGGCCGGGGATGCTCAGTGTCAGACCGACATCGCCCCAGCACATTTCGATCATGCCGACCACGGTGGTCATGTTGACGCCGTTCTTGCTGCCGTCGGCTGGCTTGTCTGTCTTTTTTTGCTTGTCCTTATCATCACCGCTGGAGCTGGTGGCGTCGCCAGTGTTGCCCATGAGATCGCGCAGGGCGTCAATTTCTTTCGGATAATCGTGTTCAGCGCGGTCATACTTGCGTGAAATGGGTCGGAACATGCCTTCGCCCACGCCATGGGCGAGTTCGGCGATGTCCTGCATGGATTTGGGAAGTTCCAGGTTGATCATGGTGTGTCTGCCTCGAACGTTTTGAATTCAGTGATTGATTTGCCAGCGGCTTCAGATGCTGAAGCAGCCCTCGAGAATGCCCACGGCGCGCAGGTGGCGATAGCACATTTCTTCCAGGTACTCCTGGGTAAAGCCGTGGCCGCCGAGGAGCTGGACGGCGTTGGTGCCGATCTCCATGCCGTGGTCGCCGCAGAAGCGCGCCGCCAGGGTGGCCTCACGCTCGAAGTCCAGCCCCTGTTCGGCGCGGGAAGCGGCCCGCTGGACCATCAGGCGCATGCCCTCGAGCTCGATACCGATATTGGCCACCATGAAAGCGACTGACTGGCGGTGGCTGATGGGCTCACCGAAGGCCACACGCTCGTTGGTGTACTCAATCGCATGCTCGAGCAGGCCGGCGGCCACACCGCAGGCGGTGGCGCCGAGCCCGAGCTTGCTGAGGTTGAGAAAGCGCCGGGCATCAAAGCCGTCGTCACCGCCGAGCCGGGCACTGCCTTCGACGCGGCAGTCCTTCAGGGTGACCTGTCCCGGCTCCATGCCACGCAAGCCCATCAGGGGTTCAGCCTCGAAGTTCACGCCGGGATTGTCGCCCTCGACGATAAACGCCGCCGGGCTGTCCTCGCCCTCGACCTTTGCCAGGACCAGCAGCAGGGGCCGGTGGCTGCTCAGGGGCACCATGCGTTTTTCGCCGTTAAGCACCCAGCCGTCACCGTCAGCTTTCGCTGTGGTTTGCAGGTTTGAAGGGTCGAACAGGGCGGTGGATTCCATGACGGCGGTGGCGGCGGGCAGGAATTTTTCGTCGGCGAAGCGCGGCAGGTAGTGCTCGCGCTGGGCCTCGCTGCCCTGGTCGAGAATGGTATTCAACACCCCCAGCGGGGAGAGAATGGCCAGTGCCAGCGCCATGTCGCCCTGGCCCAGATCCTCGGCAATCAGGCTGTTGGCGATGGGGGAGCGCTCGGTGCCGGCGCCGCCGTACTGTTCCGGTACGGCCAGCAGGGTAATACCCAGTTCGTGCGCGGCATCCAGCAGCCCGTCGGGGATTTTTGACTCGGCATCAGCGTCTCTTGCAGCGGGCAGCAACTCGGCCGCCGCGAAACGCTGCATGCTCTCGCGCATCATCTGCTGTTCTTCGCTGGGGGTGAGATCGAAAGGGAGTTTCGATGCCCCGGATGTATTGCTCATGAGGACTCTCCTGGCAATCCTGTAATACATGCGTGGATGGGTAAGAATATGGGTGATCGTGCGCAGTTTCATGTGACATTTTCCGATGTAATGCTAAAGCACGCGTTTGACCGGACGGGCCGGAATATGTCGGTTTTACAGGGCGCACGACGCAATGTCAGTGTGCTTTCGGGGCTCAAACGGCCCGCTTCCCCCTCGGGAATGAAGCCTAACGCTAGATGATTCCGATCGTCGGCGCAAGCATTCGCTGTTGCTGCCTAGCGGCGCCAGAAGGCCGGCATGAGCAGCACCAGGGCGGTGAAGATTTCCAGTCGGCCCATGATCATGGCCACCACCAGCGCCCACTTGGCGGCATCATTTATATTACCGTAGTTTTCGGCGACTTCACCCAGGCCGGGGCCGAGATTGTTGAGTGTTGCGGCCACCGCCGAGAAAGCGGTCACCTGGTCCAGCCCGGTGGCCATCAGGAACAGCATGATTACGCCGAAAACGGCGATATAGGCGGCGAAAAACCCCCACACGGCTTCCACCACCCGCGGCGGGATGACGCGGTGGCCGAGTTTGACCGGCAACTGGGCATGGGGATGAACCAGCCGCAGGATTTCACGCTGGCCCTGGCGGATCAGCAGCATCACGCGCATGACCTTGATGCCGCCGCCGGTCGACCCGCCGCAGGCGCCCACAAAACTGGCAAAAATCAGCAGCACCGGGAGAAACCCGGGCCAGGCGGAAAACTCGGCGCTGGCAAAGCCGGTGGTGGTGGCAATGGAGACGGTCTGGAACAGCCCCTTGACGATGCCTTCGCCGGTGGCGGCATAGACCCCCGTGATCAGCAGCCAGGCGCACACGACAAAGGCCAGGGCCAGCAGCCAGGTGATATAGGCGCGGGTTTCAGGGTCTTTTAAATACGCTGCAGGGCTCGGGTTGCCCGGTCTGAAAGCCACAAAGTGAATGGCGAAGTTAATGCCTGCCACCAGCATGAAAACCACGGCGATGAGTTCGATGACGGCGCTGTCGAAATGCGCAAAGCTGGCGTCATAATGCGAAAAGCCGCCAATCGCCACGGTGCTGAAGGCATGCCCGATAGCATCGAACACCGCCATGCCGGCGGCCCAGTAAGCCACGCCGCAGGCTATGGTCAGGCCGAGGTAGATGTACCACAGGCCCTTGGCGGTCTCGGCGATGCGCGGCGTGAGCTTGGTGTCCTTGAGCGGGCCGGGCATTTCGGCGCGATAAAGCTGCATGCCACCGACACCCAGCATGGGCAGTACGGCCACTGCCAGCACGATAATCCCCATGCCGCCCATCCATTGCAGTTGCTGGCGATAAAAAAGAATGGCGTGGGGCAGGGTTTCGAGCTCCGTGAGGATGGTCGAACCGGTGGTGGTCAGGCCGGAGACAGATTCGAATACCGCATCGGTCAAGCCCACCGGCGTCTGGGTCGACAGATACAGCGGCAGGGCGCCAAGCAGGCCGAGCACCGTCCAGAACGACGCCACCACCACAAACCCGTCGCGCAGTCGCATCTCCCTGCGGTCGCGGGCCACCGGCAACCACAGCAGCAGCCCGGTGGCGAGGACGGCAACAAAACTGATCAGGAAAGTGAAATGCTCGCCGTCGGCATAAATCAAAGATACTGCCAGCGGCGGCAGCATGGCGAGACTGAAAACCATCGCCAGCAGGCCGACGATACGCTGTGCCACCGTCAGATGCATGACCGCGCAAGCTCCCTCACAAAAAGGTCACTCCGACCTGGAACAGCCGTTCGACTTCGTGCAGGCGGGACTTGTCCACCAGGAACAGGATGACGTGGTCATCGGCCTCGATCACGGTGTCATGGTGGGCCACCACCATTTCATCGCCCCGCACAATGGCGCCAATGGTGGTGCCTTCGGGCAGGTCTATCTCGTCGATGCGCCGGCCGACCACCCGGGAGGAGTTGCGATCACCATGAGCCACGGCCTCGATGGCCTCGGCCGCGCCCCGGCGCAGTGAGTGCACCACCACCACATCGCCCCGGCGCACATGGGCAAGCAGGGCGCCAATGGTGGCCTGCTGGGGCGAGATGGCCACATCAATTACCGTGCCCTGCACCAGGTCCACATAGGACGCGCGGTTGATCAGGGACATCACCTTGCGGGCCCCCAGTCCCTTGGCGAGCATGGCCGAGAGAATATTGGCCTCGTCGTCGTTGGTGATGGCGCAGAACACATCGGTCTGGTCGATGTTCTCCTCGATCAGCAATTCCTCGTCAGCCACGTCGCCGACCAGCACGATGGCGCGATCAAGCTGCTCGGAAATCAGCCGTGCCCGCTCGGGATTGCGCTCGATAATCTTGACGTTGAACTGTTTCTCCAGCACCCGCGCCAGGCGCAGGCCGATGTTGCCGCCGCCGGCCAGGATTACGCGCTTGACCGGCTGATCCATGCGCCGCAGCTCGGCGATGACCGAGCGGATATTCTTGCGTGCGGCGATGAAAAAGACCTCGTCGTCCACCTCGACCACGGTGTCGCCCTTGGGGATGATGGGTTCGCCACGGCGATAGATGGCGGCGACGCGGGTTTCCACACCGGGCATGTGCTCGCGCAGTGCGCGCAGCTGCTGGCCGACCAGGGCGCCGCCATAGTAGGCGCGAACGCCCACCAACTGGGCCTTGCCGTCGGCGAAATTCACCACCTGCAGGGCGCCCGGGTATTCGATCAGGCGCCGGATGTAGTCGGTCACCAGCTGCTCGGGACTGATAATCATGTCCACCGGCATGGCGTCCTGGCTGAAGATTTTTTTCTCCAGCGCCAGGTATTCGGAGGCTCGAACGCGGGCGATCTTGGTCGGGGTGTGATGCAGGGTATAGGCGAGCTGGCAGGCGACCATGTTGACTTCGTCGCTCTCGGTGACAGCAATCACCATGTCGGCGTCATCGCCGCCGGCGCGCTTGATAATGTCGGGGTGGGAGGCATGACCGGTGACTGTGCGGATGTCCAGGCGGGCCTGGAGCTCCTCAAGCTTGTCGCTACGGATGTCGACCAGGGTGATGTCGTTGTCCTCGCCGGCCAGTTGCTGGGCCAGCGTGGAGCCGACGCGTCCGGCACCGAGGATAATAATCTTCATGAAGCGCGAACTTACGCCGGTCCGGGCGCTTATTCAAGCGCCCGGACCGGCGTGGTTACGTGATTAGGTGATTAAGTGATTATGTTGGTGGTGTGCGGCTTCGCCGCACGAATCAGATTGAACTGCGCGGCGCAGCCGCGCTCATTCACTTAACAACGTAATCACCTAATCACGTAACCACGGCTTCTTTTACGCGCTGCTGCGCCGCAGCAGCGTGTAAAAGAAGCCATCCATATCCTGTTCACCGGGGAGGATCTGGCGGCCGGGGCCGCAGGGATGGCCGAGGGTTTCGGGCAGGTTCAGGCTGCTGGCCTCACTGTGCTCGGCAAGGAAGGCCTCGATGATCTCGCGGTTCTCGGCGTGAAAAATGGAACAGGTGGCGTAGAGCAACTGGCCGCCGGGGGCCAGCAATGACCAGGCAGTGGCCAGCAGCTCGGCCTGACGGGTGGCCAGCGCCGGGAGGTCACTGGCGCGGCGCAGATACTTGATATCCGGATGGCGTCGGATCACGCCGCTGCCGGAGCAGGGGGCATCGAGCAGAATGCGATCAAAGAGGCGGCCGTCCCACCAGTCTCTGGGCCGGCTCATATCGCCGCAGACGAGTTGCGCCGTGAGCCCCAGTCGCCGCAGATTCTGGTCCACGCGGGCCAGGCGTTCCTGGTTGACATCCAGTGCGATCACTTCCGTGTTATCGGGGGCGCGCTCCAGCAGATGTCCGGTTTTGCCGCCGGGGGCGGCGCAGGCATCCAGTACGCGCATGCCGGGTTCAATCTCCAGCAGACAGGCAGCCCACTGCGCCGCGGCATCCTGTACCGACACCTCGCCCTCGCTAAAACCTGGCAGGGCGTTTACATCCATGGCCGAAGTCAGGTTGACTGCCGTGTCCGGAGTAGATGCCGGCAGCGCCTCAATGTCCGCCTCAGCGGCTCGCTTTAGCCATGCTTCGCGCTGGCTGCGCCGCGTGTTGATACGCAGTGTCATGGGGCCGGGCCGGTTGTTGGCGGTCAGTATTTCGGTGTGGGCTTGCGGCCAGTCTTGCCGAATCGCATCAATCAACCAGCGGGGGTGGGCATAGCGGCCGACCGGGTCACGGTTGGCCGCATCCAGCAGCGCCTGGCTGTTACGGCTGAAATTACGCAGCACGCCGTTGACCATGCCGGTCAGTCGCGAGTGGCCCAGCAGTCTGACAGCTTGCACCGTCTCGGTGACGGCGGCATGGTCGGGAACGCGCATTTCGCTGAGTTGGTAAAGTCCCAGCAGCAGCGCGGCCCGGGTCCGGGATTCACGCGCCGGCAGCGGTTTCCTGAGTAGCTGCCCGAGCACGGTTTCCAGTTGTGGCCCCTGGCGCAGGGTGCCGTAGCACAGGGCCTGTAGCAGGCTGTGGTCACGCGCCGGCAGCGCCGCCAGCGCGGTTGGCAGGGTGGCATCCAGGGAGGCCTTGCCCTGCAACACCGGGGCCAGGGCGCGGGCGGCCTCCGCGCGGACACTGGTGCGGGGCGGGGTCATGTCAGGCGCAGTCCGGCAAGCTGGCGGGCATTAAGCAGATCGCGGGCGCTGATCGGCTGGCGCCCCGGCAGTTGCACCTGCTGCAGTTCCAGTGCGCCCTCGCCGGTGGCGACGCTCAGGGTCCCGCGGTCCGTGTGAAGGTGGCCAGGGGGGCCGGACAGGCGGGCGTCGCTGACCCGGGCCTGCCAGATTCGCAGAGCGTCCCCCTCGAGCTGGCTGAAGGCCACTGGCCAGGGGTTAAAGGCGCGGATCTGGCGCTCGATCCGGCTGGCCGGTTGTGTCCAGTCGATCCGGGCCTCCTGGCGGTTGATTTTGGCGGCATAGGTCATGCCTTCAGCCGGCTGCGGCCGTGGGGCAAGATCGCCGGCCAGTACCGCTGCAATGTGTTCCCCGAGCAGTTCGGCGCCAAGTGTTGCGAGCCGGTCATGCAAGCTACCACCGGTGTCATCCGGCTGGATGGCGCAATGTGTCATGGCCAGTATGGGCCCGGTATCGAGCCCGGCCTCCATTTGCATCAGGGTGACGCCGGATTCGCTGTCGCCGGCAAGAATGGCGTGCTGCACGGGCGCCGCGCCGCGCCAGCGGGGCAGCAGCGAGGCATGCAGATTGACGCAGCCTCGTGTGGGCAGGGCAAGGACCCGGGGCGGCAACAACAGGCCATAGGCCACCACCACCATCAGGTCGGGCTGCAGGGCCTGGAGTTCCGTCTGCGCGCTTTCGTCGCGCAGGGTTACCGGCTGATACACGGGCAACCCATGTGCCAGCGCGGTGCGCTTGACCGGTCCGGGCTGCAGTTTGCGGCCCCGTCCGGCGGGGCGGTCGGGCTGGGTGTATACCGCCACCGGCGCATAACCGCTATCGATCAGGCGCTGTAATGCCGGCACGGCAAAGTCGGGGGTTCCGGCAAATACAATACGCGCAGGGCTCATGGCGGCTTCCGGTTCAGTGCGGCAGGTTCAGATGAATACTGGCCGGCACGCTTACCCTGCTACGCGCTGCTTACTGAGCTTGAGGTATTTCTTGTGCAGGCGCTGGCGCTTCAGCGCCGAGAGATAATCAATAAAAAGTTTGCCGTCGAGGTGGTCTATTTCGTGCTGGATGCAGATAGCGAGCAGCCCGTCGGCTTCATCCTCGAAAGCTTTGCCGTCGCGGTCCAGCGCACGGTAACGGATATGTTCGGCACGCTCTATGGTGTCGTAGTATTCCGGAATGGACAGGCAGCCTTCCTGCGACTCGGTCAGCCCGTCGCGCTGGATAATTTCCGGATTGACCAGATAGCGCGGTTCGTCGCGGTTTTCGGAGACATCAATGACCACCACCCGGCCGGGGTAGTCGACCTGCGTGGCCGACAAGCCGATGCCACGGGCGTCGTACATGGTCTCCAGCATGTCATCAAGCGTGCGCTGTATGTGCGCGTCAACCCGTTCCACGGGTTTCGCGCGATTGCGCAAACGTGGGTCTGGATAATGCAGAATATCGAGTATGGCCATAGGGTCAGTGAATCTTTTTGCAGTAAAATCTTGCAAATTGCGCCGATTTTGTTCACCTTAGTCAAAAAACCGGGCTCGCGTCTTGTGCGCCGGGCCATAATGAAGTCGCCGATCAGCCCGAGGCAAACCATTGATGACTCCTGATTATAACGTGTTTGTTCGAGTTTCGCTGCGTCGAATCCCTGTTTATATGGCTGTGCTGGCGCTGCTTGCCGCTTGCGCATCCTCCCCGGAACAGCCGCCACGCGACGAGCAGCCGGCCGCCACGCCCCAGGCTGCGGAGCCGGCGCCGCGGCCCGAGCCGCGCGTGGAGCCCGAGCCCCGGCCAGCCCCCGAGGTTCGTGTCGCCGAGCGCGCGCCCCGTACTTATGTTGTCAGGCGTGGCGACACACTGTGGGATATTTCCGGGCAGTTTCTCAGGGATCCCTGGCTGTGGCCGGAGGTCTGGCATATCAATCCCGAGCTGGAAAACCCGCACCTGATCTACCCGGGCGACGTGCTGGTACTGGGCTACGATGAAGGTCGGCCGGTGGTTCGTCGTGTAGACGAGGACGATATTCGTGATCCGGAGGTGATTGAGGAAATCCGCCGTGCGGAAGAGCGTGTACGCGAGGATGACCGGTTTGTGGATGATCCCGACCAGCCTGTTGTTCGCATGCAGCCGCGAATCCGCACCGAGCCTATTGAGGCTGCCGTGCCCACGATCCCGCTGTCGGCCATCCGCAGTTTCCTGGATGAAACCCGGGTCGTGGATCAGGAAGACCTGGATGGTGCCGCTTATGTGTTGCGCAGCGTGAGTGATACCCGTTTGCTCTCCGCTGCGGGGGAGCGTATTTACGTGCGGGGCCTTGACGACAATGGCGAGCGGCGTTTCCACGTGGTGCGCCCGGGCGAACAATTCCGTGATCCCGAAACGGGTGAGCGGCTCGGCCGCGAGGCGCGTTTCATTGGCGAGGTCCGGGTGCAGGAGTTTGGTGATCCGGCGATTGCCCAGTTGCAACGTGTGGCCCAGGAAGTCCGTCGCGGCGATCTGTTGTTGCCGATTCCCCTGGACGAGTTGCGTGAAAACTTCATGCCACAGCCCCCGGAACAGGATGTTTCCGGGCGGATTATTTCTGTATTCGACAGCATCGGTCACATCGGCCAGTACCAGGTCGTGATGCTCAATCTTGGCAGCCGGGATGGCATGGATGTGGGTCATGTGTTGACCATCATGCAGGATGGGGGCACTTTCCATGATGAACGCGCCCGTGGCCCCGTCGCCCTGCCCGATCAGCGTGCCGGTGAGCTGATGGTGTTCCGCGTTTATGACAAGATCAGCTACGCACTTGTGATGCGCGCTACTCGCAGCATTCGTCTGCAGGACAAGGTCGTCACTCCCTGACCTGTGCAGGGTGTGCTGACCCCGCCGGCGCATGCCGGTGTGGTTGATTTCCTGGCAGGGAAGCCAAGGAGTGTCTGTTGGCCGCTGTTGTTATCCCCGAAGATATTGCCGAGGGTGATCTGCCCTGCCGGCTGGCTCTGCTCCGGATGCCGGGGTTGGGCAGTGTGGCCATCAACCACCTGCTGCAGCGTCATGGTAGTGCCAGGGCGGCCCTGTCGGCGGGCGATGACTCCGGGCTCTGCGCTGAGACGCGCCAGGCGTTTCGTCGACCCGACTGGGATGCCGTCAGGGCAGATCTGCAATGGCTGAATCAGCCGCAGGCTATTCCCGCCCGCCATGTGTTGTTGCCTGAGGATGCTGCCTACCCCAATCGGCTGCGTGAAATTAACGATGCGCCGCCGGTGCTGTTTGTGGTGGGCGACCCGGAAGTGCTGTCACAGCCGCAACTGGCTATTGTTGGCAGCCGCAATGCGACCCGGGGCGGGCTGGAAAACGCACGGGCCTTTGCCGAATACCTGGCAACGCGCGGGCTGGTGATCACCAGCGGGCTTGCGGCCGGCATTGACGCTGCCGCGCACCGCGGGGCGCTGGCGGCCGGCGGGCTGTCCGTGGCTGTGGCCGGAACCGGCCCCGATCGGGTTTATCCTGCCACCCATCGTGATCTGGCCGGTGAGCTTGTTAATGAGGGGGCGTTGGTAAGCGAATTCCCGCCCGGGACATCGCCTCGCGCGGTCAATTTTCCCCGGCGCAATCGCATTATCAGTGGCCTGTCCCTGGGGGTGCTGGTGGTGGAGGCGGCGCCCCGCAGTGGATCACTGATTACCGCGCGCCTGGCAATGGAACAGGGTCGCGAAGTGTTTGCTGTCCCTGGCTCCATTCATAATCCGCTGGCCCGTGGGTGCCATCGTCTGATTCGTGATGGCGCCAAGCTGGTGGAAACTGCGGACGACATCCTCGAGGAGATGGCCGCGCACCTGTCCACGAGGGCTCCGGCCGGGGTGTCGGATACGCTCGGCCAGACTCCTGAAGGTGATGATGATAGTGAGGATGATGATTACGCCAGGCTGCGTGAGGCCCTGGGGCATGATCCGGTCAGCCTGGATATGCTGGTGCAGCGCAGCGGATTGACGGCCGAACAGCTTTCATCCATGCTGCTGCTCATGGAGCTCCGGGGGCAGGTCGAGTCACTGCCGGGCGGTCGGTACATGCAGGTTATCAAGAGGTCATGAGATGAAGGAGGACGTACTCGAGGTCCTGATCTATCTGTTTGACAACTACATGGACGACGAACGCGCCCGCCAGCAGCCCGACCGTGCCAGTTTGACCGAGGAGCTCGAGCAGGCCGGTTTCCGCGACGGCGAAATTGAAAAAGCCTTTGCCTGGCTGGAGGGGTTGGCCACCCACCGTGAGCGCCCGCCCCAGCAGGAACAGCTGCACGCCGAGGCGGCCATGCGTATCTTCAGCAGCCGCGAGGCGGCCCGTCTGGATGCCGAATGTCTTGGCTTTATTATGTTTCTGGAACACAACGGCGTTCTCAGCCCGGCGCATCGCGAGATCGTGCTTGAGCGCATCATGGCGCTTGAGAGCGACGAAATTGATCTTGACCAGGTCAAGTGGGTGGTGTTGATGGTGTTGTTCAATTTACCCGGACAGGAGGCTGCTTACGCCTGGGTAGAAGACCTGGTTTTTGATCAGGCTTTTGGCCCCGTCCACTGAGCCGGTTTCTGCCCGACATGGTGCCTTGCCCGCTGCCGGGTCCTGTCGCGCCGTGACTTGCAGGATGCCGCATTTGCCGCGCTGGTCCGCCAGCCCCGACTCGTTTGCTGACTGGAACGCATGAGCAAGAATCTCGTTATTGTCGAATCGCCGGCCAAGTCCAAGACCATCAAGAAGTATCTGGGCAAGGACTTCGAGGTTATGGCCTCCTATGGGCATGTCCGTGATCTCATCCCCAAGGAGGGTGCGGTCGATACGGCCCATGATTTCGCCATGACCTATCAGGTCATTGAGCGTAACGAGAAGCATGTGCAGGCCATCGGCAAGGCGCTGAAAAAGGCCGATGCGCTGTATCTGGCCACTGACCCGGATCGCGAAGGCGAGGCGATTTCCTGGCATTTGCTGGAAGTGCTGCGCGAGAAGGGCTTGCTCAAGGACAAGCCGGTGTATCGCGTGGTGTTCCACGAGATCACCAAAAATGCGGTGCAGGAAGCCATCGCCGCACCCCGCGATGTAGCCCCCGAGCTGGTGGATGCCCAGCAGGCGCGTCGGGCCCTGGATTATCTGGTGGGCTTTAATCTCTCCCCCCTGCTGTGGAAGAAAATCCGCCGCGGGTTGTCTGCCGGACGTGTACAAAGCCCCGCGCTGCGGCTGATTGTCGAGCGTGAAGAGGAAATCGAGGCCTTCCAGGCTCGAGAATACTGGTCGATCGAGGCCGAGGTGGCGCGCGAGGACGCTACTTTCCGCGCCAAACTGGCCCGCCTGGACGGGGAAAAATTCGAGCAGTTCACGATTACCGCCGAGTCCGAGGCCAGTGCCGCCTGCCAGCGCCTGGGTGAGGCGGCCGGCGGCGAACTGCTGGTCAGCAAGGTTGAGCGCAAACAGCGCCGGCGCAATCCGTCGGCACCCTTCATCACCTCCACCCTGCAGCAGGAAGCCTCGCGCAAGATCGGCTTTACCGCGCGCCGGACCATGCGGGTGGCACAGCAACTCTATGAAGGCATTGAGCTCGGTGGCGAAACCGTCGGCCTGATTACCTACATGCGTACCGATTCGGTGACACTGGCCAATGACGCGATTACCGAGATTCGTCAGCTGGTGGCCGACAAGTTCGGTGAGGACAATCTGCCGGACAAGCCGCGTACCTACAAGACGCGCGCCAAAAATGCCCAGGAAGCCCACGAGGGTATTCGGCCAACCTCGGTGATGCGTGAGCCGGCGGTCATCCGTGCCCATCTCAGCGAAGAGCAGTTCCGTCTTTATGAGCTGATCTGGAAGCGCACCGTGGCCTGCCAGATGATCCACGCCACCTTTGATACTGTGGCCATCCATCTGGAAGCGGGTGAGGCCCACACCTTTCGCGCCACCGGTTCCACCATGGTCAGCCCCGGTTTCATGGCGGTCTATCAGGAGGGCCGCGATGACAGCAAGGGTGATGAGGATGAGGACCGCGAGTTGCCGCGGGTGGAGGAAGGCGAACGCCTGGCCCTGCGTGACATCATCCCCGAGCAGCATTTCACCGAGCCGCCGCCGCGCTACAGTGAGGCCACGCTGGTCAAGGCGCTGGAGGAATACGGCATCGGCCGGCCTTCCACCTACGCCTCGATCATCTCCACCCTGCAGGATCGTGAGTATGTGGAGATGGATCGCAAGCGCTTTGTGCCCACCGATGTGGGCAAGGTGGTGAATCGTTTCCTGACCCGCTACTTCCCCCAGTATGTGGACTATCAGTTCACCGCCCGGCTGGAAGACCAGCTCGACGCGGTCTCGCGCGGTGAACGGGACTGGCAGCCCCTGCTCAGGGAATTCTGGGAGCCATTCAAGGCGCGTGTCGACGATACCCAGGAAAATGTCTCGCGCTCGGAAGTCACCCAGGAGAAACTCGACGAGGACTGTCCCAAGTGCGGCAAGCAGCTGACCATCCGTCTGGGCCGTCGCGGTCGTTTTATCGGTTGCAGCGGCTTTCCGGAGTGTGATTACACCCGCAATCTGAATGATGATGCGGATGCCGGCGGCACCGAACCACAGGTGGTGGAAGGGCGCCAGTGCCCCAAGTGCGATTCCGATTTGATCATTCGCACCGGCCGTTATGGCAAGTTTATTGGCTGTAGCGCCTATCCCAAGTGTCGCCATATCGAACCGCTGGAAAAGCCGCGTGATACCGGCATCGAGTGCCCGGAATGTCACAAGGGCAGCTTGCTGGAGAAAAAATCCCGCTATGGCAAGGTGTTCTTTTCCTGCAGCACTTACCCGGAATGCAAGTACGCGGTCTGGAACGAACCCGTGCCCGGGCCCTGTCCGGATTGCGGCTGGCCCATCCTGACAGTGAAAACCACCAAGCGCCGCGGTACCGAGCGGGTGTGCCCGCAGAAGGAATGCGGTTTTGCCGAGCCGGCTCCGGAAATGGCGCCGGAGGCCGAAACCGGCTCCGGCTGAGGTGCTGGCGCATGCCCGGCCCACATCAGCTGCGCGTAATCTGCCGTGTACTGCGCGCCGGCGGCCTGATTGCCTACCCGACCGAGGGTGTTTACGGGCTGGGTTGTGACCCGGCCAATCCCGTGGCTCTGGCGCGCCTGCTGGCATTAAAACACCGCAGTGCCGGGATGGGGCTGATTCTGATTGCTGCCGATATGGTACAGCTGCGGCCCTGGCTGGCGCCCCTGGACGCGGAAGTCGAGCAGCGGCTGGCCCGGGGCTGGCCCGGGCCGCTGACCTGGGTGGTGCCGGTGGCTGAGGGCGCCCCGAGGTTGCTTACAGGCGGGCGTCACAGTGTGGCGGTGCGGGTCAGTGCACACCCCCTGTGCCGGCAGCTGTGCCGGGCATGGGGTGGCCCGCTGGTGTCGACCAGTGCCAACCGGCATGGCCGCCCGCCCGCGCGGAGTGCATTACAGGTGCGCCGCTGGCTTGGCAGCGGCGTGGATTTTGTCGTCAGTGGCCCGCTGGGCGGGCTGAAGGGCCCCACCCCCATTCGCGATGCGCTGGATAATCGCGTACTCAGGGCCGGGGCAGTATCCGGCAATGAGGCGCAGTCATGACGAGCGAAGCGATTGACGTACAGGCGGTCCATGACTACCTGCTTGCCCTGCAGGATCAGATTTGTGCCGCGCTGGGCGCGCAGGAACCGACGGAACGTTTCGCCACGGATGAATGGCGACGTGAGGAAGGTGGCGGCGGCCGCTCACGGGTGCTGGAAGCGGGTGAGGTGCTGGAAAAGGCGGGCGTGAATTTCTCGCATATCACCGGTGAGTCAATGCCGGCGGCGGCCACCCGGCGCCGGCCTGAGCTCGCCGGCCGGGGCTTCCGGGCCATGGGCGTGTCACTGGTCATCCATCCGCGTAATCCGATGGTGCCAACCTCGCACGCCAATGTGCGTTTTTTTGTCGCCGGTGAGGACAGTGATGACCCCGTATGGTGGTTTGGCGGCGGCTTTGATCTCACCCCGTATTACCCTTTTGACGAAGATATCCTGCATTGGCACCGCACGGCCCGTGCCGCCTGCGCGCCTTTTGGCGACGAGGTCTACCCGCGTTTCAAGCGCTGGTGCGATGACTACTTCTATCTGCCTCATCGTGGTGAGACCCGCGGTGTGGGCGGGTTGTTTTTCGATGACCTCAATGCGTGGGGCTTCGAGCGCAGCTTCGCCTTCATGCGCAGTGTGGGCGATCATTATGTGCCGGCCTATCTGCCCATTGTGGAGCGGTGTTGTGGCCTGCCGTGGGGTGAGCGTGAACGCGATTTCCAGCTCTGGCGGCGGGGTCGATATGCCGAGTTCAACCTGGTCTATGATCGGGGCACCCGGTTCGGCCTGGAGTCCGGCGGGCGCACCGAGTCTATCCTGATGTCGTTGCCCCCCCGGGTCAGCTGGCGGTATAACTGGTCGCCACCGGCCGGCAGCCGCGAGGCTGGACTGGCTGATTACCTGCGGCCACGGGCGTGGCTTGAGGAACTGGCGGATACCGCGACATGACCCTGACTGAGCTTCGCTATATTCTCGCCGTGGCCCGCGAACGTCATTTCGGTCGTGCCGCGAGCAGCTGTTTCGTCAGTCAGCCTACCCTCAGCGTGGCGGTGCGCAAGCTGGAAGATGAACTCGGGGTCAAGCTGTTCGAGCGCACCGGCAGTGAAGTGGTGCCCACGCCGGTGGGCCAGCAAGTCGTGGCCCAGGCCAGCCGGGTGCTGGAGGAAGCAGGCGCCATCCGGCGCATTGCCGAGCAGGGCCGCGACCCGCTCAGCGGGGTGCTCAGGCTGGGTGTGATTTACACGGTTGGACCCTATCTTCTGCCCCATCTGGTGCCCCGATTGCGAGAGCAGGCGCCACGAATGCCGCTGGTGATTGAGGAAAACTTCACCGCCAACCTGGCCGGGCAGCTGGTCAACGGCCATGTTGATGCCGCGATTCTCTCGTTGCCATTCAGTCAGAACGGCATTTGTACCTGCCCGGTGTATGAAGAGCCGTTTCGGGTTGTGATGCCCAGTGGCCATGCCTGGGCGGCGCGTCGTCAGATTGCTGCCCCCGAGCTGGCCGGTGAGCATTTGTTGCTGCTGGGCTCGGGTCACTGTTTCCGGGATCAGGTGTTGCGGGCCTGCCCCGATTGTCAGCCCAGCAGCGATCTGGATGACAGCGGCGTGCAGCGCGGGATGGAAGGCAGCAGCCTGGAAACCGTGCGGCATATGGTTGCCAGCGGCCTGGGGATCACTGTATTGCCGGCTTCATCGGTGGCGCCGCCTGATGACGAGTTGCTGGTAGTGCGCGATTTTGCGCCCCCGGCACCCCGGCGGACCGTGGCCGTGGCCTGGCGCCGCAGTTTCCCGCGCACGGAGGCCATTGAGGTCTTGTGCCGGACCATTCGTGAATGCGAAATCCCGGGGGCCATCCGGCCCTCGCCTGAAGGGGCGGCTGGCGAAACCTCAGCCGGCTGAGAGATCGCTGAACATACATTCATTTTTATTCAGGGAGTTATAACGCATGGGTCGTATTGTGATTGCAGGGTCGGGTCTGGCGGGCTACACGCTGGCGAGGGAGTTTCGCAAGCACGACAGTGACAGTGAACTCGTCATCATCACCGCCGATAATGGTGAATCCTACTCCAAGCCCATGCTCTCCAACGCCCTGGCCCAGGGCAAGATGGCTGCCGACTTGCCCAATCGGGATGCCGATGGCATGCGTGAGCAACTGGACGCGCGCATTCTCACGCGCACCCGCATCACCGGGGTTGATCGCGAGGCCCGCCAGCTCACCCTGGATAATGGCGAAACGCTGGATTACGGCCATCTGGTGCTGGCGCTGGGTGCCGACCCCATCCGTCTGCCACTCAAGGGTGATGCGGCCGACGAAGTGCTGTCTGTGAATGACCTGAATGATTACGCCCGTTTTCGCGAAGCCATTGGCGAATCAGCGCGCGTGGTGGTGCTGGGTGCCGGGCTGATTGGTTGTGAGTTCGCCAATGATCTGCGCGGGGCCGGTTATGAGGTGGCGCTGGTGGAGCTGGCCGATCAGCCGCTGGCCCGGCTGGCGCCGCCGGAGATTGGCGAGGCCATCAAGCGGCGGCTGGACGGGCTGGGGGTGAGCTGGCATCTGGGTAATCCGGCGCAGGCGGTGGACCGGGACAATGAAGGCTACATAGTTACCCTGGAGGATGGCACCACGCTGTCCGGGGATGTGGTGCTTTCCGCCGTGGGGCTGCGACCCCGCACGTATCTGGCGGAGGAGGTCGGCCTTGCCTGTGAACGTGGCATTGTGGTGGACGCACAACTGACCACCAGTGATCCGCATATTCACGCCATCGGTGATTGCGCCGAAGTGGACGGCCAGGTGTTGCCCTATGTGATGCCGCTGATGAACGAGGCCCGGGCACTGGCCGCAGTGCTGGCCGGCGAGTCGCGCGAGCTCACCTATCCGGTGATGCCGGTGGTGGTTAAAACGCCGGCCCTGCCCCTGACCGTGTGTCCGCCCGCTGAGGGCGTAGATGGCGAGTGGCGAGTCGAGGGCGAGGGCGACGACCTCGAAGCCCGCTTCATTGATGCCGAGGGGCGGCTGCGCGGTTTCGCCGTCTGCGGCGAAGCCAACAGCCGCAAACTCACGCTCCAGAAAGAAGTCATTCCGCGCTGACGCGCGGAAGTTTTCAGTTTTCAGAAATTGCGAGGGCGCGAAGCGCACAAGCGCTTTGTCTTAAAACCTAACACCTAACACCTAAAACGTTTTTGCGATAGCGCGGGCAACGCACCATACCTCAATGCGCTCGGCACCGGCGCGACGCAGGACCCGGGCGATTTCTGCGGCGGTGCTGCCGGTGGTGAAAACATCATCCATGATGGCGACGTGTGCCGGGCATGTGCCCCGGAAGCTGAAGGCGCCGCGCAGGTTGCGTCGACGAGCCCGGGCATTGAGCTGGACCTGCTCCGGCGTGGCGCGTATACGGCGCAGGCGGCGGCTTTCCAGCGGCACGTTCAGTCGTTGTGCCACCGGTCGCGCCAGTTCCAGGGCCTGGTTGAATCCGCGCCGGCGTTGACGTGCCGGATGCAAGGGGACAGGCAGAATCAGACCGGGCCGTTGCGCTTCCGTCAGGGTTGTCGACAGATGTTCGGCCAGCAGTGAGCCAAGCAGATCACCGTAGCCAAGCTGCCCGTGGTATTTGAAACGGTGCAGCAAATGGTCCACGGGCAGGGCGTAAATCCATGGCGCGATCACCCGGCTAAATATCGGGGTGCGATGCAGGCATGCCGCGCA
The DNA here is from genome assembly GCA_003567955.1 of Thiotrichales bacterium. Taxonomy (GTDB): domain Bacteria; phylum Pseudomonadota; class Gammaproteobacteria; order UBA5335; family SLRW01; genus SLRW01. The sequence continues at coordinate 15,529 of PWYF01000095.1, read as the reverse complement.
CGCGGTGGCGGCGGGGGCTGGCATGGGTTGCGCACAGTGCGGGCAGGGACAGTGGTTGCGCGGCAGATCTTGCTGGCAGGCTGCGCAAATGCGCTTGTTAGTTGTAGCCTCGCCGCACAGCAGGCAACGACCCGGCCACAGGCGTTGTATCAGTGCTGTGAGCTGGTTCGGGGGTCGACTTGTGAATAACATGGTGTCCATCCCTGGCGTTGCTGCCCATCCATGGCAGACCACCAGTATGCCCCCGGAGAATCGATTGCGCATCAGACGAGAGCATCAGCATTGAATCGCGAAGATGATTTTCAGCCGGGCTTTGATCCGCGACAGGTGCGAGCCGGATTTGCACGCCGCGCCCGGGCGCATGCGCGCAACCCGTTTTTCTACGACGAGGTGCGCGAGCGCATGCTTGAGCGCCTGGCGCTGATCCGGCTGGCGCCCGAACGTATCGTGGACCTGGGCTGCGGGCCCGGGAAGGGGGCGGCCACGCTGATGCGCCATTACCCGCGGGCACAAGTGCTGGCAGTGGACCTGGCGTTGCCCATGCTGGCCGGGGTGCGTCGGCGGCGTGGCTGGTGGCGACGTCAGCCGTGGCCAGTGGCGGCCGACGCCGCAGCGTTGCCGCTGGCTGATGCCAGCGTGGATATGGTGTTTTCCAGTCTGATGTTGCCCTGGTGTGAGCCGGAGCGTGTTTTCCGGGAATGTGCCCGGGTGTTGCGCCCGGGTGGGCTGATGATATTCAGCAGCCTGGGGCCGGATAGCCTGATTGAGCTCAAGCGCGCATGGGCGCAAATGGATGACTACACCCACATTAATCCCTTCATGGATATGCATGATGTGGGTGATGCGCTGGTCCGGGCGGGGTTGGCGGACCCGGTGATGGATGTGGAGCAGCTGACGCTGGAATACGCCTCATTGTCACGCCTTTGGGCTGATCTGCGTGTGGCCGGCGCCGGCAATCTCAATCACGGGCGCCCACCCGGGTTGCGCGGTAGCGGTATACTGCAACAATTGGCCCGATTGTGGCCGGCCGAGGCGGGCTGTCGCCGGGTCACCATGGAAGTGGTTCAGGGCCATGCATGGGCGCCTGACACCCCGCTGTCACGCAATACGGCCGACGGCGAAGTCCATTTTCCGATTTCGCGGCTGGGGCGACGATGAACCGGGCAGCGCTCTGGCGTTGACGGGTTTGCGCGGGTATCGGGGCTTGCTGCAGGATGCAGGCTTGACAAGCTGTCAGCTGCTGTTCTCAGGCTGGCAGTTGTGTGAGGGGAGAAAACGATATGAGCGAGCGTAGTGGTCGGCTGCCCTGGCGGGGGACGGCCGAGGCCCTTGCTGAGGCCCTGTTTCCGGCGGGCGAACGCATGCCGGCCGCCGATCCGGTCAATGTGGCCAATACCGTGGCGGGTTACGTTGACGGGCGTCCGCTGTTTCGCTTTGCCGTGGCAACTGGTTTGGGATGGCTGGCACTGCGTTACCTGCTGCGTCATGGTGGGCGTTTGCATGCGGCCGCGTTACCCCGGCGCCAGGCCTTTGTGACACGGCTGGCGCGCACGCCGCTCAGTGGCCCGTTGCTGCGGGCGGTGAGTGGTCCCTTCAAGCTGGCCTGGCTGATGGATGAGCGCATTCAGCATGAGGCGGGCAGTCGCCCGGCCGTGGATGTGCCGCAGGAACTGCCCGCCGCTGACTGGCACACACGTATCCACCGCATGCACGAATTCACCTCCGATCACGAGATCGAGGCGGATGTGGTCGTGATCGGCAGCGGCGCGGGCGGGGCGGCGGCGGCACTGGAATTTGCCGAGCAGGGGTTGTCGGTGGTGATCCTTGAAGAAGGGGGTTATTACGATCGGCGTGATTTCGACGGCCGCCTGACGCGGGTGATCCCGAAGCTTTATCGCGCCGCCGGCGCGACTGCGACTATTGGCAATGCGGTCATCCCGGTACCCATTGGCCGTAACGTGGGGGGGACGACCACCATTAATTCCGGCACCTGCATGCGCCTGCCGGACAGCGTGCTGGATCAATGGCGCGCGCGGTTTGGTCTTGATTATGATGCGGGTGAAATGGCCGGCTGGTATGAGCGGGTGGAGGAGATCCTCGGAGTATGTGAGGCGCCTCGTGAGCATGTGGGCCCGATCGGCGATGTGATTGCCGAAGGCGCCAGGGCCATGGGCTTCGGGAAATTCTACCCGTTGCGGCGCAATGCGCCCGGTTGTCAGGGTCAGGGGTTGTGCCAGTTTGGTTGCCCCAGTGATGCCAAGCAATCCACCAATCTCAGTTATATCCCGCGCGCGCTGGAGGCGGGTGCCCACTTGTATGCCGGTGCGCGCGTGCAACGGCTGTTGCGGCGCGGGCGCACCGTTCACGGCGTGAGGGCCACCGGCGCGGGCGCTGGCGGACGCCGGGTCAAGCTGACCGTGCATGCCCCGCATGTGGTGGTGGCCATGGGGACGTTTCTCACGCCGCCTTTCCTGCGCAGCAATGGCGTGCGTAACCCGCATCTGGGCCGGCATCTGACCATTCATCCGGCCGGGGCGGTGAAGGGTTGGTTTCCGGACCGGAATTTTCGTAATTCGCGGTCCATTCCGCAGGGTTTTGGTGTGGCCGACCTGGCCGATGAAGGCCTGATGTTTGAAGGCGGCACCATCCCCTTTGCCGGCCATGGCCTGATGAACAACCTCTATGGCGAGGAGTTCGTGCGCTTCTGCGAAGGCTACCAGCAGACCGCCTACTTTGGCTTCATGATTCGCGATACCAGCGAAGGCCGGGTGCGCCGCGGGTTGCACCGTGACTTTCCCCTGCTCACCTATCGTATGAACCGGCAGGATTTTGCCCTGTTCCGGCGCGGCATTGAAACGCTGGCGCGCATGTATCTGCGCGGGGGGGCGACCAGTATTACCATTCCCGGGCCCTCAAGCCTGCCCACCCTGCACAGTGAGGCCGAGCTTGACGCCTTTATGGCGCGCGCCACGAAACCCCGGGATTTTCTGATGACCGCCTATCACCCCCTGGGCACGGCGCGTCTGGCTGCCAGTGCGGCCGACGGGGTGTGTGACCAGGGCCATCGCGTGCACGGCTGGCAGGGGCTGTATGTGATGGATGGCAGCAATCTGCCTTCCAGTCTGGGGGTGAATCCGCAGGTGACGATTATGGCCGTGGTGGGGCGGGCGGCCCGGCGGCTTGCCGGCGAGATTGCCAGCAAGCGCTGAGACAGGGATGATGGACCGGAGGAGGAGACGCTAATGGCTAAAGGACTGGTAATCCGGGAGAAAATGAGCGGCTGGCTGAAGCTTGACGGGGAAGCGCAGGAACGGGATTTTGCGTTTGCTATTCGCGCTTTTACGTCGCGTATTTTGAGCTTCAGTACGCCACGTGAATTTCGCGGCATGGCGACCCTGGACGGGGCGGAGTGTCCCTGTCGGGGTGAGCTGACCCTGCAGCTCAAAGGGCCGCATTACTGGCTGGAGTTCGAGCATCCGGAACTCGGGCGGCTGTTTGTTGAAGGCAACAAGGCCTACGGTTTCAAAGGGGAAGGCTTGCTGCACTCGCTGGTGACCTGCCCCATGCAGGTGTACCGGGATGATGAATTCGCCGGTGTCGCCGAAGTGGCCTACCGGGATTCCATGCTGGCATTTCCCTTTACCGCCCTGCGTTTGGCAGATCAGCGCGAGGCTTTTGGTGAGTACGGAGCGCAATCGTGAATGTGCCACGGCATGCCAGTCAGTACCCCGGTCAGGGCGGGCATTACGAGAGCTGGTTTGTGCGCGCCAATCATCCCGAGCGCCCGCTGGCGCTGTGGATTCGCTATACGCAATTCATTGCCGATGATAAGCGGCCGTCACTGGGAGAGATCTGGGCGATCTGGTTTGATGGTGAAAAGGATCAGGTCACTGCCGTCAAGCAGGAATTCCCCCTGGATCAGTGCCGTTTTGGCAGCGATGCCATGGGCGTGGAGTTGCCGGCGGCAAGCCTTGTCAGTGGTCGACTGCAGGGTGAGGTACAGCATGCCGGGCACACCCTGGCCTGGGCGCTGGAATATGACCCCGACAGTACTGCGCCGATGCTGTTGTTGCCGGAGTCGATCTACGACAAGCGCCTGCCGCGTGCCAAGTCCATCACCTCGCGCCCGCAGTTGCGCCTGAATGGCGAGTTCACCGTCGACGGTGAAACCTGGCCGATCCGTCAGTGGCGAGGCAGTGAAAACCACAACTGGGGCAGCCGCCACACCGACCAGTATGCCTGGGGGCAGGTGGTCGGGTTTGACGGTGAGCCGGGGGTGTTTTTCGAGTGCGCCACCGCGCGGGTGCGTCTGGGGCCGGTGTATACGCCCTGGATGAGTCTGGCGATGTTGCGCCTTGCCGGGCAGGAGTATTATTTCAATCGGCCGCTGGATGCCTTGCGGGCAAAAGGCCGTTACGATTTTTTTGAGTGGGACCTCAGGAGTCGTTGTGGCGAGGTCTCGATTGAGGCCCGCATTGAAGCGCCGCGCCGGCATTTTGCCGGGCTCACCTATTATAATCCGCCGGCTGGCAGCAAGACCTGCCTGAACAGCAAGATTGCGCGTTGTGATTTGCGTATTGTGCGTCCAGGGCAGCCGCCGCTGGTGCTCAACAGCGCCCACGGCGCGGCCTTTGAAATCTTTACCGACAGTGCTGCACATGGCGTCCCGATCAGCGTTTGATGAATCACTGCAGGTTGCGCCCGGGGCGCGCATGAAGTAGCATTTTCCCGCTTCTGGCGGCTGGTGGATAACACGTTATCGGCCGTTGCGGAAACAGGATGCATCAGTAAATTCGGGGCGTTTGCAGGGCTGGAGATCAGTCTTCTTGTTTTTTGGTATGGGGTTATGGTCGGTCGTGCGGCATCATGCAGCGGCTGCGGTGTTACTGCCCCTGCAAGTGTCTGTTGAGCTGCCCGATTAACCAGAGTATGGCCTGAGGAGTACACAAGGCATGTCGACGAACCGACTCAAGTTCGCCGGGGCGGGCCTGCTGGCCGCTTTTGCATTGCTGCTGAGCAGCAGCGCCATGGCGGCGGGATGGCCGCCCATGAACATGCCGGAGGGCGTGACCGAGATCAGCCGTGAGGTGTACGGGCTGCACATGATGATGTTGATTATCTGTGCAGTGATTGGCGCGCTGGTGTTCATCATTATGCTTGCCTCGATCATCCTGCACCGCAAGTCGCGCGGGGCAGAGCCGGCCAAATGGCATGAAAGCACCTCCGTGGAAATTATCTGGACGGTGATTCCCTTCATGATTCTGGTGGCGGTGGCGATTCCGGCCACGGCCACGCTGGTCAAGATGGAAGACACCAGTGGCGCTGAGATGACGGTCAAGATCACCGGCTATCAGTGGAACTGGCACTACGACTACCTTGATCACGACATTGAGTTCTTCAGCAACCTCGATGCCGACAGTACCCGGGCCTATCAGCTTGGCAGTGATCTGAGCCCGCTCGATGTGGAGTACTATCTGCTCAATGTGGATGAGCCCATGGTGATTCCGACCAACACCCGGGTGCGTCTGCTGCTGACCGCCGGGGATGTGATTCATGCCTGGTGGGTGCCCGAGTTCGCGCTCAAGAAAGATGCGATCCCCGGTTTCATCAACGAAATGTGGGTCAATGTCGAGGAACCCGGCATCTACCGTGGCCAGTGCGCGGAATTGTGCGGACGCGGCCACGCCTTCATGCCCGTGGTGGTGATTGCCAAGGAACCGGCCGAATTCGAGGCCTGGGTGGCTGAACGCACGGACACGGAATAATAGATGACGCGCGCGGCGCGCTGATTATCATCAAGCTCCTGGAGAGTACAAGCGATGGCTTATTCGGCAACGGCTGACGAACATCACGACGCGCATCACGACGGCCCCGCGCCCGGCCTGATGCGGTGGGTGACGACCACCAACCACAAGGACCTGGGCACGCTGTACCTGTGGTTCAGCCTGATCATGTTCTTCGTGGGTGGTTCCATGGCGCTGGTGATCCGCGCCGAGCTGTTCCAGCCGGGATTGAGTCTGGTGCAGCCCGAGTTTTTCAACCAGATGACCACCATGCACGCCCTGATCATGATTTTCGGGGCGGTGATGCCGGCCTTTGTGGGGCTGGCCAACTGGTTGTTGCCGATGATGATTGGCGCGCCGGATATGGCCCTGCCACGAGTCAATAACTGGGGTTTCTGGATTCTGCCCTTTGCCTTTACCCTGCTGCTGAGTACGTTGTTCATGCCGGGCGGGGCGCCGGCTTTGGGCTGGACCATGTATCCGCCACTGGTGTTGCAGACCGGTGAGGCCTTCCCGTTTTTGATTCTGTCCATTCACCTGATGGGGATTTCCTCCATCATGGGTGCGATCAATATCGTGGCCACCATTCTGAATATGCGCGCACCGGGCATGACCCTGATGAAAATGCCGCTGTTCGTATGGTCCTGGTTGATTACCGCCTATCTGCTGATCGCGGTGATGCCGGTGCTGGCCGGGGCAGTAACCATGCTGTTCACCGACAAGTTCTTCGGCACTGCCTTCTTTAGCGCGGCCGGGGGCGGTGACCCGGTCCTGTTCCAGCATATCTTCTGGTTCTTCGGTCACCCGGAAGTGTATATCCTGATCCTGCCGGCCTTTGGCATTATCTCGCATATTATCCCGGCCTTTTGTCGCAAGCCGTTGTTTGGCAAGGCCTCGATGGTCTACGCCATGGCAGCGATTGCCTTCCTGTCGTTCATTGTCTGGGCGCATCACATGTTCACCGTCGGCATGCCGCTGGCCGCCGCATTGTTCTTCATGTTTGCCACCATGCTGATCGCCGTGCCCACGGGCGTGAAAATCTTTAACTGGCTGGCGACCATGTGGCGCAGCGCGATGACTTTTGAAACGCCCATGCTGTTCGCGCTCGGCTTTGTGTTTATGTTTACCATTGGCGGGTTGTCCGGGCTGATGCTGGCCATTGTCCCGGCTGACTTCCAGTACCATGACTCCTATTTTGTGGTGGCGCATTTCCACTATGTGCTGGTACCGGGTTCGGTGTTTGCGATTATGGCCGGCGTGTATTACTGGCTGCCCAAGTGGACCGGGGTGATGTACAGCGAGGTGCTGGGCAAGTTGCATTTCTGGCTGACGACCATTTTCGTCAACCTGACCTTCTTCCCCATGCACTTCATCGGCCTGGCAGGCATGCCGCGGCGTATCCCGGACTATGCCCTGCAGTTCACCACCTTTAACCAGATGGCGACCGTGGGTGCAATCGGCTTTGGCCTGTCGCAGCTGATCTTCCTGTATATCGTGATCCGGAGCGTGAGCCGGGCCGGTGAAAAGGCCAGTGACCGTGTCTGGGAAGGGTCCGAAGGTCTGGAGTTCGAGGTGCCCTCACCGGCGCCCTACCATACCTTTACCACACCGCCTGCGGTGCGCTAGCGAGCAGGGCAGGCCGGAGGCCGGATGGACGAAAACAATGTCAGTGAAGCCGAACGCCTGCGTCGGCGACGCCGGTCGGTCGTGTTGACGGGGATATTGCTGGCGGTGGTTGCGGTCAGTGTCTATGTCGTCTTTATCATCATGATGGGGCAGCGGGCATGAGTGAGGAACAGCAGCAGCAACGCAGCAAGAGTAATCTGCGCCTGGCCGGCAAGTTGTCGGTGCTGGTGGTGGCCATGTTTGGTTTCGGTTATGCGCTGGTGCCTCTGTACGACGTGTTCTGCGAGATTACCGGCATCGGGCCCGGCAGCGTGGAGCTGGTGGCCGCCGAGGAGCAGGACTGGGTGGTGGACGAATCACGCACGGTGACAGTGGAGTTCACCGCCTCGCTGAACCAGCGCATGCCCTGGGAGTTTCGCGCCGAGACCCGCACCATAGAGGTGCATCCGGGCGAGCCCCATGTGATGACCTATTATGCGCGCAACCTGCGCGATCAGGATATGATCGGTCAGGCGATTCCGAGTATTACGCCGACCCGGGCGTCGTCTCACTTGCACAAGCTGGAATGCTTCTGTTTTGTGGAACAGCTTTTTGAGGCCGGTCAGGGTCGTTATATGCCGGTACGCTTCGTGGTGGATCCCGGGCTGCCCGAGCATGTCGACCGGGTGACGCTGGCCTACACCTTTTTTGATGCCACGCCTGCAGGCACGAGTGCGGCTGTGGATGTGGATAGCACAACCTGGTGATCAATGTCCCGCGGGGGGCAAACAGGGGACTTCGGGGTCCGGCTGCCTGCAGTCGTCTCCGCAGACAAGACCTAAAGACCATGAAGGGGTAGATCCATGGCGCATGCGTCAGACTACAAGAATGTCTATTACGTGCCCCACGGCAGTTACTGGCCGATGGTGGGGTCGGTGGGGCTGTTCCTGCTGGCCGGTGGCTTCGCCATGGCCCTCAATGGCCACGGCGTAGGCAGCTGGGTGTCCATTGCCGGTGCCGCAACATTGCTGGTGATGGTGTTCGGCTGGTTCCGCGATGTCATCAACGAGAGCGTTGCCGGTTTGTACAATGCCCAGGTCGAGCGCACCTACCGCTGGGCCATGGGCTGGTTCATCTTCTCGGAGGGGATGTTCTTCGGAGCTTTCTTTGGCGCCTTGTTCTATGCCCGCACTTTTGCCATTTCCTGGCTCGGTGGCGAGGGCGAAAAAGGGTTGACCGGAAACCTGTTGTGGCCTGATTTTGCCGCCACCTGGCCCACCGCCGGGCCACTGGAATTGGGTGGCGAGTTTATTGCCATGGGGGCCTGGGGGCTGCCGGCGATTAATACCGCCATCCTGCTCACCAGTAGCTGGACCCTGACAATCGCCCACCATGCGATCAAGGAAGACAACCGCCAGAAGGTCATCAACTGGCTGGCCGCCACGGTGGCGCTGGGTGTGATTTTCCTGTTTATCCAGGGCTACGAATACGTGCATGCCTATCAGGACCTGAACCTGACGCTGGAAAGCGGCATCTACGGCTCCACCTTCTTCATGCTGACCGGCTTCCATGGGCTGCACGTGACTCTGGGCGCGATTATCCTGGCCGTCATATTGATACGCCTGATCAAGGGCCATATGTCGGCGGATAATCACTTCGCCTTTGAGGCCGGCGCCTGGTACTGGCACTTCGTTGATGTGGTCTGGGTAGGCGTGTTTATCTTCGTCTACATACTTTGACGGACGTCGGCGGGATTGGAGAACTCAGACGGGCGTCCCCAGGGGCGCCCGTTGTGCTTTGACCAGGATTTAACTGGTCGCCAGCGGTGAGGGGTTGGGTTCAATCACGCCGGTGAGAATACCCAGTATGATAAGCACGAACAGGAAAATCGACAGGCCAATGCGCCAGCTCAGCGCGCGTACAGTGCCCCGTGACCGGCTGTCGCTTTTATCCCGCATCAGCGAGAAAAAACCGGCCCCCAGGCTGAAGACAATGGCGATCAGGGTCAGAACGATGAGAAGCTTGATCAGCATCAGGGCAATCCTGTCCGGCGACTGTGAGACTGTCCAGTATAACGTGGCTGCGGGACTGACGGCAGGGGTGCCGGGGATCGACGCATGCTGAACGGTCTTTTTAAATGGCGACTTTCCCCGGCCATGACCCTCCTCGCGCTGGTGGTGATGGTCATGATGATCGGGCTGGGTTTTTGGCAACTCGACCGGGCCGGGGAAAAGGAGGCGCTGTTCGAGCGTTTTGAACAGGCCCTCACCGTGCAACCCGAACTGCTGCGTTCCGGCAGGGAGCTCAGCCGACTGGCGGAGGGGGCCGAAGGACCGGTGTATGAGCCGGCCAGGCTGCGGGGGCAATATGACAGTCGGCGGCAGTTTGTGATGGAAAATCGCCCCCGGGATGGCCAGGATGGCTATGAGATACTGACGCCCCTGCGGTTGACAGATGGCACCATTGTCATTGTCAATCGCGGTTGGGTACCGCGAGGCCGGACCCGTGACCGCCTGCCGGACATTGATCTGGACGGCGGGCGGGTGGATGTCAGCGGGCTGCTTCGCCGGTATCCGCGTCCCGGGCTGCGTCTGGGCGAATCTGTGCCGGCACAGCAAGGCTGGCCGCGGCGGGTGAATTATCCAAGGCCGGAGGATCTGGCCGCGGTTCTGGATGAACCGGTGGCCCAGTTGATGTTGTTACTGGGGCCCGAAGAGCCGCAGGGGTATCGGCGAGACTGGCGACCGGCGGTGTCGGGCCCGGTGCGCCACTATGGCTATGCGGTGCAGTGGTTTGGCATGGCGCTGGCGCTGCTGGTGATTTGCCTTGTGATCAATATGCGCCGGGGACGGGAGTCTGGAGATAATGGCTGATCCGCAACGCAAGCTGGTGCTGTCGCGCCTCAAGCTGGTGATTCTGGCGCTGTGCTTCCTGGGGCCACTGGTGATCGCCTGGCTATGGTATGCCAATGTGGATGACTGGCGTCCCGCCGGGGCCGGCAGTGGCAGTCATGGCGATCTGTTTCAGCCGGCGCGTCCGCTGGAAAATGTCGTGCTGACAGATGCCTACGGTCAGGCGCTGGACGGGTCGTTGTTTCAGGGGCACTGGACTCTGGTATATATCGGCTCACGTCAGTGTGATGAACTGTGCCGGGATCGGCTGTACTTTACGCGCCAGATCCGCACCGCCATGGGGCGGGAAATCCATCGCGTGCAACGTTTGTATCTGTTGCCGGAATGGCCATCGGGAGAGGCGCTGGAAGCGCGCCTGGAAGGTCACCCGGATATCACGGCGGCTGTACCTCAAGCCCGGCGGGACTGGCTGGAGCAGTTTCGCCATGAGAACGGCGAGCATCCGGTGGGCGCCAACCGGATCTATATTGTCGATCCGCTGGGAAATATTGTGATGAGCTTTTCACCGGAAGTGGATCCGCGGGATATTCGCGACGACCTTAACCATCTGTTACGTGTTTCCAGAATAGGATAGCCCCATGCGCAGAAGCTGGTTCAACCGTGTTTCCCTGTTTGCCCTGGTGCTCACCTTTATTGTGGTGGTGTTGGGCGCCTTTACGCGGCTCTCTGATGCCGGTTTGGGTTGCCCCGACTGGCCGGGCTGCTATGGATTTTTGACTGCGCCGCAGGCGCCGGAACAGATCCAGCAGGCCGAGGAAGCCTTCCCCGGCTGGACGGTGGAAACGGACAAGGCCTGGATTGAGATGATCCACCGCTATGCCGCCGGCACACTGGGACTGTTGATCCTGTTCCTGGCCATTGTGGCGGTGCGTTACCGGCGCGATCCGGGCCAGCCGGTAGTAGTACCCCTGCTGTTGCTGGCGCTGGTGATCTTCCAGTCCCTGCTGGGGATGTGGACGGTGACCATGCTGCTCAAGCCGGCCATTGTGCTGGCGCACCTGGCCGGGGGTATGACCATACTCGGGCTGCTGGGCTGGCTGGTGTTGCGCTATGGTAATTATCTGGCGCCTGTACACCAGCCGGGCGGGGTCGGACTGAAACTGTTTACCGGTGTCGGGCTGATTATTCTGGTGGCGCAGATTCTGCTGGGGGGCTGGACCAGTACCAATTACGCTGCGCTGGCCTGTCCCGATTTTCCCACCTGTCAGGGCGAATGGTGGCCAGAGGCGGATTATGCCGAGGGCTTTGTGCTGTGGCGGGAGCTGGGTATGAACTATGAAGGGGGCGTTCTGGACGGCCCCGCGCGTGTCGCCATTCACATGACTCACCGCGTCGGTGCAGTGGTTACGGCTGTCTGGTTGGGTCTGCTGGCGCTGTGGTTACTGCTGCGCTACGGGCGGGTGCCGGAAGTACGTACCGCTGGCGCCCTGCTGGCCATGGCCCTGACTGCGCAGGTGCTGATCGGTATCTTCACCGTGCTCTGGCATCTGCCGCTGTGGCTGGCGACCCTGCACAATGCCGGCGCTGCTTTGTTACTGTTGGCCGTGCTACTGGCTAACCATGTGGTGCATGCCGGCCATCCGGATAAGACAGCACCCGGCGCGGGGAAGGGATGACGCTCAGCGAGCAACTGAACAGCTACTACCAGCTAACCAAGCCCAAGGTGGTGGCGTTGATCGTGTTCACCGCGGTGGTGGGCATGTTTCTGTCCACCCCCGGCATGGTGCCGTGGGATGCACTGGTTTTCGGCACCCTGGGTATTGGTCTGGCGGCGGCATCAGCGGCGGTCATCAACCATATTCTTGACCGCCGTGAGGATGCCAGCATGGCCCGCACTCAGGGGCGGCCACTGCCTACCGGCAGTCTGCAGGCCGGGCGCAGCCTGGTTTTTGCTCTGGTGCTTGGCGTGTTGGCGATGGCTGTGCTGGTGGGGTTGGTTAATCCGCTTACAGCGGCGCTGACGCTGCTATCGCTGATCGGCTACGCCATCATCTATACGGTCTATCTCAAGCGCGCCACGCCGCAGAATATTGTCATCGGCGGTGCTGCCGGCGCCGCGCCGCCGGTACTGGGCTGGGCGGCCGTGACCGGCGAGTTGCATCCCCATGCCCTGTTGCTGTTTCTGATCATCTTCGTATGGACGCCGCCGCATTTCTGGGCGCTGGCGATCTACCGCAAGGATGAATATGCTGCGGTCGATATTCCCATGTTGCCCGTGACCCATGGGGATGATTTCACGCGCCTGCATATCCTGCTTTACACCATCCTGCTGCTACCGGTGACATTGCTGCCCTGGGTGATGGGGATGAGCGGGCTGTTTTATCTGGTCGGGGCGGTGCTGCTGGGGGGGGTGTTCCTGGCCTATGCCATTTTGCTGCTGCTGCGGCCTACGCCGGCGCTGGCGATGAAGACCTTTGGTTACTCCATTACCTACCTGCTGGCCCTGTTTACCTTCTTGCTGGTGGACCACTACCTGTCGCCACTGGCCGGTCTGGTGTGACCGGCTGCAACGGAACGGGTAATTCAAGGCTGATAGCTCAGGCGGCCCGGGTGATAGCCTCGCGCATGCGCCGCACGGCATTGTTCTCAATCTGGCGAATGCGCTCGGCTGAAACCCCGTATTCATCCGCCATTTCCTGCAGCGTGGCCTTGGGTTCACTGATCCAGCGACGCATGATGATGTCACGACTGCGCTCGTCCAGACTGGCCATGGCCTGACGTAACTGGCGCAGGCTGTAATCCTGCCAGTCCGAGGCCTCGTGCTGGCGCGCGGGGTCGGCTTCCTCCGGCGCGCTGACGTACCGCGACGGCGCCCAGACACCGTCTTCATCGTCATCACTGTCGGCGTCCCAGGCACAGTCATGCCCGCTGAGGCGGGATTCCATCTCGCGTACGGTGGCCGCGGGCACACCCAGGTCCTCGGCGACATGGTTGACTTCCTCGTCGCTGAACCAGCCCAGGCGCTTCTTGGCGCCGCGCAGCTGGAAGAACAGCTTGCGCTGGGCCTTGGTGGTGGCCACCTTGACGATGCGCCAGTTGCGCAGGATGAACTCGTGAATTTCGGCGCGGATCCAGTGCACGGCAAAGGACACCAGCCGTACACCCTGCTCGGGATCAAAGCGTTTGACGGCTTTCATCAGGCCGATGTTGCCCTCCTGGATGAGGTCGCCAAGCCCCAGGCCATAGCCTTTGTAGCCGCGCGCAATATGCACCACAAAGCGCAGGTTCGACAGCACCAGCTGCTGCGCGGCGGCCAGGTCGCCTTCATCGCGCAGACGGCGCGCCAGCGCTTGTTCATCCGGCGCGCTAAGCACCGGAATTTGCGAAATCCGGGCAATATAGGCGTCCAGGCTGCTGGTCGGTGTGGGCAGCCGGCTCATATCAGTATTGGTCAGTGCAATCTCGCTCATCACTGCACCCCCTGTGTCCTGTGTTCTTCAACTAAAGCCATTTTAGCACTCTATCCCTTTGAGTGCTAAACCCCGATGAAGTTCCGGTTCGCCCCCCAAATGCTCCCGGGTTGGTAGAATGCGCCGCATGGATGTCACCCCGATTATTGATCCCCTGAACGAACGCCAGCGTGAGGCCGTGACCGCGCCGCCAGGCGCTACCCTGGTGCTGGCCGGCGCCGGCAGCGGCAAGACCCGGGTGCTGGTGCACCGCATTGCCTGGCTGGTGGCCGCCGAGGGGGTGTCTCCCTGGAGCATCCTCGCGGTGACCTTCACCAACAAGGCGGCCGGCGAGATGCGTTCGCGCATTGAGCAGATGCTGCAGGCGCCGGTGGGGGGTATGTGGGTAGGGACTTTCCACGGTCTGGCTCACCGCCTGCTGCGCCAGCACTGGCAGGAGGCCGGCCTGCCCCAGGGCTTCCAGATTATTGACGCCGAGGACCAGCGCCGGGTGGTGCGCCGGGTGCTGCGTAGCCTGGAACTGGATGAAAATCGCTGGCAACCGCGCCCGGTTCAGGGCTTTATCAATGCCCGCAAGGAAGAAGGCCGTCGCGCCCGGCATCTTGAGGACGGTGGTGATCCCACCCGCGCCCAACTGGTGCGCATCTACAGTGCTTATGAGGAAACCTGCCGCCGGGGCGGATTGGTGGACTTCTCCGAGCTGCTGCTGCGTGCCCACGAGTTGCTGCGGGATAATGACACACTGCTGAAACATTATCGTGAGCGCTTCCGGCATGTGCTGGTGGATGAATTCCAGGATACCAATACCCTGCAGTACGCCTGGTTAAAGCTGCTGGCCGCCGAACACGGCCGCATTTTTGCCGTCGGTGATGATGATCAGTCCATCTACAGCTGGCGCGGCGCACGGGTCGAGAATCTGCAGCGTTTCGGCCGCGATTTTCCGGCGACGGTCACTGTGCGCCTGGAGCAGAATTATCGCTCCACCGGGACCATCCTCACTGCTGCCAACGCCCTGATCTCGAACAACAGCGAGCGCATGGGCAAGAACCTCTGGACCGAGGGCGAGCAGGGGCCGCCCATCAGCCTGTTCTCGGCCTACAATGAATACGAGGAAGCCGAGTATGTGATCGAGCGGATTCGCGCTTTCAGCCAGGATGGCCATGCCCGGCGCGAGATGGCGATTCTCTATCGCTCCAATGCCCAGTCGCGGGTCTTCGAGGAACGCCTGGTCAGCGCCAATATCCCCTACCGGGTCTATGGTGGCCTGCGCTTTTTCGAGCGCGCCGAGATCAAGGATGTGCTGGCCTATCTGCGTCTGACGCGCAACCCGGATGACGACGCCTCCTTCGAGCGGGTGGTGAACCTGCCGGCGCGGGGGCTGGGCAATCGCACCCTGGAGCAGCTGCGCCTGTGCGCACGCGAGCAGGATCTTTCCCTCTGGCAGGCCGCTGACATGATGATTCAGGGCGCCATGTTGAGTTCCCGCGCCGCCAGCGCACTGGCGGCCTTCATGGAGTTGATTCGCGACATGCGCACGGAGATGGGCGAGCAGGCGCTACATGCCCAGGTGGATGTGGCGATTCGACGCAGTGGCCTGACGGATCATTACCTGCAAAAGGAAAAAGGTGAGAAAGGCGAGGCCCGGGTAGAAAACCTGCGCGAGCTGGTCAACGCCGCGCGCGGCTTTGAAGGCGACCAGGAAGATGAGGTGCTGGCCGAGTTGCCACCGCTGGATCAATTTCTGGCCCATGCCGCGCTGGAAGCCGGCGAGGGTCAGGGCGATGAATGGGATGACTGTGTCCAGCTCATGACTCTGCAT
>PWYF01000093.1 GCA_003567955.1 Thiotrichales bacterium | reverse complement strand
GGCCGTGGCAGTCCGGCCAGGCGGCGGAATGCCAGGATGACCTGCTGCTGCATGCGCGCATGGCCGGGGTGCCGGTGGACGTGCCCTGGCGCGAGCTGAGCGAGGAAAACAGGCGCTGGGTGATTGAGGGCGAGGGCCGTGGCCGCGACAAGTGGTACGGCGTGAAGCGCTACTTCGACTGGCTGGAGCGCAAGAGCTACCGCATGCACGTGCGCGTACTGCTCTCGCGCTACCGCTCCTATGACCTGTGCCCGGCGTGTGACGGCGCGCGGCTGCGCCCGGAGGCGCTGTGCTGGCGCGTGGGCAGCCGTGACAACGCCGACGCCGTGCTCGACCCGGCGGCGCGTTTCCGCCCGCACGGCAGCGGCTTTGATGAGGCCACCCTGCACACCCTGCCCGGCCTGCATATCCATGACCTGATGCAACTGCCGCTGGCGCGGCTGCGCACCTTTTTCGAGGCGCTGACGCTGCCCGACAACCTCGACCAGGCCGCCTCGCAACTGCTGGACGGCATCCGCAACCGCCTGCACTACCTGGTGGAGGTGGGGCTGGGCTATCTCACCCTGGACCGGCAGTCGCGTACGCTCTCCGGCGGCGAGGTGCAGCGCATCAACCTGACCACGGCGCTAGGCACCTCGCTGGTGAACACCCTGTTTGTGCTGGATGAGCCCTCCATCGGCCTGCACCCGCGCGACATGCAGCGCATCGTGGGTGTGATGCAGCGCCTGCGCGACGCCGGCAACTCGCTGCTGGTGGTGGAGCATGACCCGGATGTGATGCGCGCCGCCGACCGCATCCTGGATATCGGCCCCGGGCCCGGCGAACGCGGCGGCGCGCTGGTGTTCAACGGCGCCCCGGCGGAACTGGCCCGCGACCCCGACTCGCTCACCGGCGCCTACCTCAGCGGCCGGCGCAATGTGCTGGACGAACTGCCGGCGGCCAGCCGGGATACGCCCGACCACTGGCTCACGGTGCGCGGCGCCAGCGCCCACAACCTGCGCGATATTGACGTGCGCATCCCGCTGCAGCGGCTGGTGGTGCTCACCGGGGTGTCGGGCTCGGGCAAGTCCACGCTGATGCAGGATGTGTTGTATCAGGCGCTGGCCCGGCTCAAGGGCCACCCCGACCAGCCCCCCGGCGCGCACCAGGCCATCGAAGGGCATGAGCAGATTGATGATGTGGTGATGGTGGACCAGTCGGCCATCGGCAAGACCACCCGCTCCAACCCCGCCAGCTACGTGGGCGCCTTTGACGCCATCCGCAAGGCCTTCGTCAACCAGCCGCAGGCGAAGGAACGCGGCTACACCCCGGGCACCTTCAGCTTCAACAGCGGCAACGGACGCTGCCCGGCCTGCGGCGGCAACGGCTTTGAACACGTGGAGATGCAGTTTCTCTCCGACGTCTACCTGCGCTGCCCGGAATGCGACGGCCAGCGCTACCGCCCGGAGATCCTGGAGATCCGCGTGCCGCCGGCGCCCGGCAGCGCGCTGGGGCCGCGCTCCATCGCCGGTGTGCTGGAACTGACCGTGACCGAGGCCACTGCCTTTTTCGCCGACAACAAGGAAGTGCTGGCGCGGCTGGAACCCCTGGCGGCCGTGGGCCTGGGCTATCTCAAGCTGGGCCAGCCGGTGCCCACGCTGTCCGGCGGCGAGGCCCAGCGCCTCAAGCTCGCCGGCCACCTGGCCAGCGCCGCCGGCAAGCGCGGGCGGCAGGAAAAGCTGCTGTTCCTGTTCGACGAGCCCACCACCGGGCTGCATTTTGCCGATGTGGCGGTGCTGCTGGGCGCATTCCGCCGCCTGCACGCCGAGGGTCACTCGCTGCTGGTGATCGAGCACAATCTGGACGTGATGCGCGCCGCCGACTGGCTCATCGACATGGGCCCGGAAGGCGGCGACGCCGGCGGCGAGGTGGTGTGCGAGGGGCCGCCGGACACCGTCATGGCGGAAAGCCACAGCCACACCGGCCGTGCGCTGGCAAAAGAGTCCGGCCACGGCGGCGATGACGCCAGCCTGCCGGTGGCGGCCGAGCCGGCAGCGCTGTACACCGACCCGGCCATCACCATCCGCCACGCCCGCGAGCACAACCTCAAGAATATCGACGTGCGCGTGCCCCGCGACAAGCTCACGGTGATCACCGGCCTGTCCGGCTCGGGCAAGTCCACGGTGGCTTTTGACATCCTCTTCAACGAGGGCCAGCGGCGCTATCTGGAATCACTCAACGCCTATGCCCGCCAGTTCGTGCAGCCGGCGGCGCGGCCCGATGTGGACGCCATCCTGGGCATCCCGCCGACGGTGGCCATCGAGCAGCGCACCAGCCGCGGCGGACGCAAGAGCACGGTGGGCACGCTCACCGAGATCGCGCACTTCCTGCGCCTGCTCTACGTCAAACTGGGCACGCAGCACTGCCCCGACTGCGACATCCCCATCGAGGCACAAAGCGCCGAATCCATCCTCGCGCAGATCCAGCGCGACTGGCGCGGGCAGGACGTCGAACTGCTGGCGCCGCTGATCGTGGCCCGCAAGGGCTATTACACGGATCTCGCCAAATGGGCGGCGGCACGCGGCTTTACGCACCTGCGGGTGGATGGCGAGGCCACCCCCACCGCCGACTGGCCCAGGCTGGACCGCTACCGCGAGCACGATATCGAGCTGCCTGTGGGGCGGCTGACCGTAAGCCCGGAAAACGAGGCCGCGCTGCGCCAGCTGATCCGCGAAACCCTGGACTACGGCCAGCAAAGCCTCAAGCTGGCCTGTCCCGGCCATGACGACGCCATGTTCTCCGCCCGCCGCGCCTGCCCCGGCTGCGGGCGCTCCTTCCCCGAGCCCGACCCGCGCCTGTTCTCGTGGAACTCGCGCCACGGCTGGTGCCCCACCTGCTACGGCACCGGCGCGCTGATCCAGGGTTTCGACGAAGAACAAACCGGCGAGGAAAACGCCTGGCTGGACGACGGCGAGTCCGCCGAGGGCACCTGCCCCGCCTGCCACGGCCAGCGGCTGAACGAGACGGCGCTGGCGGTGCGCTTTGAGGGGCGCTCCATCGCCGAGGTCAGCGGCCTGGCGGTGGACCATGCCGTCACCTGGGCCGAGGCCCTCACTCTGGACGGGCGCGAACAGGCCATCGCCCGCGACATCCTGCCCGAGATCCGCAACCGGCTGGCCTTCCTGCGCGAGGTGGGGCTGGGCTATCTGTCGCTGGACCGCGCCGCGCCCACGCTCTCCGGCGGCGAGGCCCAGCGCATCCGGCTGGCGGCGCAGCTCGGCTCCAACCTGCAGGGGGTGTGCTACATCCTCGACGAGCCCACCATCGGCCTGCACCCGCGTGACAACCGCATGCTGCTGGACACGCTGGCGCGGCTGGAGGGCAAGGGCAACACCATCGTGGTGGTGGAGCACGACGAGGACACCATCCGCCGCGCCGAGCATGTGATTGATCTGGGCCCCGGCGCCGGCGTCAACGGCGGCCGCGTGGTGGCCGAGGGCACGGTGGACGATCTGCTCGCCAACCCGGACTCGGTCACCGGCCGCAGCCTCGCCCACCCGCTGAAGCATCCGCTGGCCGGCAAGCGGCGCAAGGCCACCGAGATTACCTCGCTTGTTGTCACCGGGGTGTGGATGACCGCGCTCTTCACCGGACAGGGG
>PWYF01000032.1 GCA_003567955.1 Thiotrichales bacterium | reverse complement strand
TTGCGATGGAAGACGGCCTGCGCTTTGCGATTCGCGAAGGCGGCCGCACGGTAGGCGCCGGCGTGGTCAGCAAGATCGTCGAGTAAGACCCGTACAGCCCCGGGGCCATGGGGCCCCGGGCAATCCGGGCTGGACAAGTTATGGCCTCAGGCCGTAGACTAGTCGGTCGCTTCGAGAAAGGCCAGTAGCTCAATCGGCAGAGCGGCGGTCTCCAAAACCGCAGGTTGGGGGTTCGATTCCCTCCTGGCCTGCCATTTGTTTTTGTTTCTGGTCCGGCGCCAGGCCGGCGGGCGCGGACAAGACACGGTTTCCGGTAATCAATGAGCAGTCAGACCGAAGAACGCGGCTCGCCGCTGGATATTATCAGGTGGCTGGTGGCCCTTGCCCTTGTGGGCTCGGCCATTGTGGCCTTTTATGTGTATCCCGAGGAGTCCACCCTGATGCGGGTTGGCGGCCTGCTGGCAGCCGTGGTGCTGGGCGGCGCGATTGCCTGGGGAACATCTCAGGGCCAGACGCTGTGGGGCATGACCAATAATGCCTATGCCGAACTGCGGCGGGTCATCTGGCCCACGCGTACGGAGACGACGCAGACTTCGCTGGCAGTGCTGGCGCTGGTGATTCTTTTTGCGCTCTTTCTGTGGCTGGTAGATATGGTTCTGGCCTGGGGTGTGCAGCGCTTTACCGGGCTGGGGGGATAGGAAAGCATGGCGATGCGCTGGTATGTGGTGCAGGCCTATTCGGGCTTTGAGCATCAGGTAAAGAAGTACCTGGAAGACCGGGTCAGCCGCAGCGATCTCAAGGATCGCTTCGGTCGGATCATGGTGCCCACCGAGGAAGTGGTGGAGATGCGCGAGGGACAGAAACGGCGCAGTGAGCGCAAGTTCTTCCCCGGTTACGTGCTGGTGCAGATGGATCTTGATGATCAGGTCTGGCATCTGGTCAAGGACGTCCCCAAGGTGCTGGGTTTTATCGGCGGGACCAAGGACCGACCCACGCCTATTTCCGATCGTGAGGCCCAGGCCATCCTGGAGCGCATGGAGGAAGGCGTGGAAAAGCCGCGCCCCAAGGTGCTGTTCGAGCCCGGGGAGATGGTGCGGGTCACCGATGGCCCCTTCAACGATTTCAACGGCGTGGTCGAGGAAGTCAACTACGAGAAGAGCCGTTTGCGGGTGGCGGTCACTATTTTCGGGCGCTCCACACCGGTGGATCTGGATTTTGGCCAGGTCGCGAAGGGTTAAAGGTTTTGAAGAACTTGCGGAAGCCAGGGGCTTTCGTTGTCTAGCACATCACGGGGAGCCGCGAGGCGTTTGCACCCGGGGAGTCGATTAGCATGGCCAAGAAAGTAGAGGCTTATATCAAGCTGCAGGTGCCTGCCGGCCAGGCCAACCCGAGCCCGCCCGTGGGTCCGGCGCTGGGCCAGCATGGCGTCAACATCATGGAGTTCTGCAAGGCGTTCAATGCCCAGACCCAGGAAATGGAGCAGGGTCTGCCGGTGCCGGTGGTGATTACGGTCTATAACGACCGCAGTTTTACCTTTATCACCAAGACGCCACCGGCATCCATCCTGCTCAAGAAAGCCGCCGGCATCAGCAAGGGCAGTGCTGTGCCGCATATCGACAAGGTGGGCAAGGTGACCCGGGCTCAGCTCGAGGAGATCGCCAAAACCAAGGAGCCCGACCTGAACGCGGCTGATCTTGATGCGGCGGTGCGGATCATTGCCGGCAGCGCCCGCAGTATGGGCCTTGACGTGGAGGGCGTTTGATATGGCGAAGCTTTCAAAACGCATGCGCGCGATTCGTGAAAAGCTCCAGCCCGGACGTCAATATCCGGTGGAAGAGGCCGTGGCCCTGCTCAAGGAGGTGTCCTCGGTGAAGTTTTCGGAGGCGCTGGATGTGGCTGTGAATCTTGGCGTGGATCCGCGCAAGTCCGATCAGGTTGTACGCGGCGCCACCGTGCTGCCGCATGGTACCGGCAAAAGTGTGCGGGTGGCCGTGTTCGCCCAGGGCGCTCAGGCCGATGCGGCCACCGAGGCCGGGGCTGACCTGGTCGGTTTCGAAGATCTGGCCGAGAAGGTCAAGGCCGGGGAAATGGATTTTGATGTGGTGATTGCCACCCCCGACGCCATGCGCATTGTGGGGGCACTGGGCCCGGTGCTGGGTCCGCGCGGGCTGATGCCCAATCCCAAGGTGGGCACTGTGACCGCCGATGTCGCCACGGCCGTGCAAAATGCCAAGGCAGGTCAGGTGCGCTATCGCACCGATAAGGCGGGTATTGTGCATTGCACCGTGGGCAAGGTGGATTTCGAGCCTGCCGCGATTCGCGAGAACCTGCAGGCACTGCTGGCGGACCTGGAGAAGGCCAAGCCGGCATCGTCCAAGGGTGTTTATATGAAACGCGTCACCCTGTCCTCGACCATGGGGCCGGGTGTGCTGGTGGATTACGCCAGCCTCGGCGCGTAAAGAGATTTTGCGGCAGGTTCTGTCAAGAGCCTGCCGCTGCAGTTGGGCCGTTACCCGCAAGTAGCAAGCGGGTGATGCGTCTGAGACCGCAGGTGCCTGCGCTCTTCGGGGCAAGGGCTTAATGGCTTTGGCCGGCCTGCGCAGACGGTGTACCCGGGTCATTTCTGGCCAAGGGCATCGTTAGGGGAAACGCGGGACCAGGATGGCCCCGTGTTGTCTGGAACGGACAGCCCGGCATGGTGCCGGTCACTGTTCGATGCCGAGCCAGGAGGTAGCAACAAGTGGCACTCAAGCTGGAAGGCAAGAAAGTGCTGGTGTCCGAGGTCCACGAGGTGGCAAGCACGGCACATTCCGTGATCGCCGCCGAGTATCGTGGTCTGACCGTCGAACAGATGAACGCCCTGCGCGTGAAATCACGTGGTGATGGCGTTTATCTGCGCGTGGTCAAGAACACCCTCGCGCGCCGCGCATTGGCGGGTACCGAGTACGAGTGCATGAACGAGGCCCTGGTCGGGCCACTGGTGCTGGCGTTTTCCCAGGAGGATCCGGGCGCTGCCGCGCGGGTGCTCAAGGACTTCGCCAAAGAGCACGACAAGCTGGTCGTTAAAGTCGTTGCCGTGGGCGGTGAGGCGCACGATGCCTCGGCGCTGGAGCGGCTGGCCAGTCTGCCCAACCGCGACCAGGCCATCAGCATGCTGATGGGCACTATGAAAGCGCCCATCGAGAAATTCGTGCGTACCGCCAACGAACCGCACGCCAAACTGGTCCGGGCCATTGCGGCCGTACGCGACCAGAAGCAGGCGGCGTAGGCAGTCGGTACCTGGTGTAAACGCTTTGCAGTTGCCCTTGCGGGTAACGTTAACGATTGCAGGAGATAGGCAAAATGGCCGTCAAGAAAGAAGATATTCTGGAAACCATTTCCAATATGAGCGTGATGGAAATCGTCGAGCTCGTGGAGGCGATGGAAGAGAAGTTCGGCGTTTCAGCTGCCGCCGTGGCTGCTGCTCCGGTCGCCGCTGCCGGGGGTGATGCCGGTGGTGCCGCCGCCGAGGCGCAGACCGAGTTCGATGTGGTCATGAGCAGCTTTGGCTCCAACAAGGTCGCCGTGATCAAGGTGGTGCGCAGCCTCACCGGTCTGGGCCTGAAGGAAGCCAAGGAAATGGTCGAAGGCGCGCCCGCCACCATCAAGGAAGGGGTGGAAAAGGACGAGGCCGACGACATCAAGAAGCAGCTCGAGGAAGCGGGTGCCAGCGTCGAGGTCAAGTAAGACCTGTGCCCAGGGGATGTCCGCATGCCCGAGCAAAGTGGCTGGTGGTGCCATGCGCACCACCGGCCTTTTCCTGTTGTTGCGCACTGAATGAACCGGCGTTGCAGCAGCCGGCTTGAGTAATTGATCGCCGAGGATTGCCCGATGGCTTATTCGTTTACCGAGAAAAAACGGTTCCGCAAGGATTTCGCCAAACTGCCGACGGTGCTGGAAGTGCCGTATCTGCTGTCGATGCAGCTGGATTCCTATGGTGAATTCCTCCAGGTCCACCGCAAGTCCGAGGAGCGGGCGGAGAAGGGCCTGCACGGGGCACTGAAGTCGGTTTTCCCGATCCGGAGTCACTCGGGGAACGCCGCCCTGGAATATGTCGACTACCGTCTCGGTGAGCCGCCCTTTGATGTCAAGGAATGTCAGTTGCGGGGGCTGGCCTATGCGGCGCCGCTGCGGGTGACTGTGCGGCTGGTGCTGTATGACAAGGAATCGAGCTCGCCGACCGTCAAGGACGTCAAGGAGCAGGAAGTCTACATGGGCGAGCTGCCCCTGATGACCGAGAATGGCACCTTTGTCATTAATGGCACCGAGCGCGTGATTGTCTCCCAGTTGCACCGTTCGCCGGGTGTCTTCTTTGACCATGATCGCGGCAAGACCCACTCCTCGGGCAAGCTGCTGTATTCGGCCCGGGTGATTCCCTACCGTGGTTCCTGGCTGGATTTTGAATTTGATCCCAAGGACACGCTGTTTGTGCGGATCGACCGCCGCCGCAAGTTACCGGCGACGATTCTGTTGCGTGCCCTGGGGTATGAAACCACAGAAATGCTCGAGGCGTTCTTCGAGCATAACGTGTGGCACCTGGGCAAGAAGGGCGTCAGCCTGGAGCTGGTGCCCGAGCGTCTGCGCGGTGAAATCGCCAGCTTCGACATCCGTATCGGCAAGAAAGTGCTGGTGGAGGAAGGCCGCCGGATTACCGCGCGCCACATTCGCGAACTGGACAAGGCCGGGGTCGACAAGCTCGACGTGCCGCTTGAATACCTGGAAGGCAAGGTCGTGGCCCATGACGTGGCCGACCCGGAGACGGGCGAGCTGCTGGCACAGGCCAATGACGAGCTGACTGCCGAGCAGATTGAACAGATCATGAAGGCCGGAGTAGGTGAGCTGCGCACTCTGTTCATCAACGACCTGGATCACGGTCCCTATATTTCCAATACGCTGAGGCTGGATCCCAGCGCCACCCGACTTGAGGCGCTGGTCGAGATCTATCGCATGATGCGTCCGGGTGAGCCGCCCACGCGTGAAGCGGCCGAGAACCTGTTCGAGAACCTGTTCTTCAGTGATGAGCGCTATGATCTCTCGCCGGTCGGCCGGATGAAGTTCAATCGGCGTCTGGGGCGTGATGAGGTCACCGGGCCCGGCATTCTGGATACCGGTGACATTCTTGCGGTCATGTACGAGCTCATCAATATCCGTAACGGCAATGGCCAGGTGGATGATATTGACCACCTCGGTAATCGCCGTATACGCAGCGTGGGCGAGATGGCGGAGAATGTCTTCCGCGTCGGTCTGGTGCGGGTAGAGCGCGCTGTGCGCGAACGCCTGAGTATTGCCGAAAGTGAAGGCCTGATGCCGCAGGATCTGATCAACGCCAAACCGGTGGCTGCCGCGGTGAAGGAGTTTTTCGGCTCCAGTCAGCTGTCGCAGTTTATGGACCAGAACAACCCCCTGTCGGAGGTCACTCACAAGCGGCGCATCTCGGCCCTGGGTCCGGGCGGCCTGACGCGTGAGCGCGCCGGCTTTGAGGTGCGTGACGTGCACCCCACCCACTATGGCCGGGTATGCCCGATCGAGACCCCGGAAGGGCCGAATATCGGGTTGATCAACTCGCTGGCGGTGTATGCCCATACCAACGAATACGGCTTCCTTGAAACGCCGTACCGCAAGGTGGTGGATGGCAAGGTCACCGCTGAGGTGGTGTATCTGTCGGCGATTGAGGAAGGCCGCTACGTGATTGCCCAGGCCAACGCGCGCCTGGATGCCAAGGATGTGCTGGTCGATGACCTGATTTCCTGCCGTTACCAGAACGAGTTCACCATGATGCCACCCGCCCGGGTGGAGTTCATGGACGTCTCGCCGCGCCAGATCGTGTCGGTGGCGGCGGCGCTGGTGCCCTTCCTGGAGCATGACGACGCCAACCGTGCGCTGATGGGCGCCAATATGCAGCGTCAGGCCGTGCCCACGCTCAAGGCTCAGAAGCCGCTGGTGGGGACCGGTATCGAGCGCAGTGTGGCGATTGACTCAGGCGTCACCGTAGTCGCCCGTCGTGGTGGCCAGATCGAGGCGGTGGATGCCGGGCGTATTGTGGTGCGTGTCAATGACGACGAAACCGAGGCCGGCGAACCTGGTGCCGATATCTACAATCTGGTCAAGTACGCCCGTTCCAACCAGAACACCTGTATCAACCAGCGGCCGCTGGTGCGCAAGGGTGATGTGGTGGCGCGTGGTGACGTGCTGGCTGACGGCCCGAGTACCGATCTCGGTGAGCTGGCGCTGGGGCAGAATTTCCTCGTCGCCTTCATGCCCTGGCATGGCTATAACTTCGAGGATTCCATCCTGATCTCCGAGCGGGTGGCGCAGGAAGACCGCTTCACCACGATCCACATTGAAGAGCTCACCTGCGTGGCGCGTGATACCAAGCTGGGTGAAGAGGAAATCACGGCGGATATCCCCAACGTCAGCGAGGCGGCGCTCAACAAGCTGGATGAATCCGGCATTGTCTACATCGGCGCCGAAGTGAAGGCCGGCGATATCCTGGTCGGCAAGGTCACGCCCAAGGGCGAGACCCAGTTGACGCCGGAGGAAAAACTCCTGCGTGCGATCTTTGGCGAGAAAGCCTCTGACGTGAAGGACACCTCGCAGCGGGTGCCGCCGGGCATGGATGGCCATGTCATAGATGTGCAGGTGTTCACCCGTGATGGCCTGGAAAAGGATGAGCGGGCACTGTCGATCGAGGCCTCCGAGCTGGAGAAAGTCCGCAAGGACCTCAACGACCAGCGCCGCATCCTTGAGGAAGACATGTACCACCGGCTGGAAAAACTGCTGGTGGGCAAGGTGGCCGAGGGCGGCCCCGGGAGCCTCAAGGCCGGCGCCAAGGTGACCCAGAAGTATCTGGATGAACTCGAGCGCGACAAATGGTTCGAGATCCGCATGCGTAATGAGGATGTCAACAAGACGCTCGAACGCATGGCCCGGCAGTTGCGCGAACAGCACGAGCAGTTCGCGCAGCGCTATGAGGAGAAAAAGCGCAAGATCACGGCCGGTGATGACCTGGCCCCCGGTGTGCGCAAGATGGTCAAGGTCTACCTGGCCGTCAAGCGCCGCGTGCAGTCCGGGGACAAGATGGCCGGTCGGCACGGTAACAAGGGCGTGATTTCCCAGATTGTGCCGGTTGAGGATATGCCGCATGACGCCGATGGCAAGGCGGTGGATGTCGTACTCAATCCGCTGGGCGTGCCCTCGCGCATGAATATTGGTCAGGTGCTGGAGGCCCATCTGGGGCTGGCGGCCAAGGGGCTGGGCGACAAGATCAACCGGATGCTGGAAGAACAGCGCAAGGTTGCGGAACTGCGCAAGTTCCTGGACCAGGTCTACAACCAGACCGGCTCCGCCTATCGCAAGACGGATATCGCCAGTCTCAGTGACGAGGAAGTGCTGGAGCTGGCGCATAACCTGCGCGATGGCGTGCCCATGGCGACACCGGTATTCGATGGCGCCCAGGAGGAAGAGGTCAAGGCCATGCTGGCCCTGGCCGACCTGCCGTCCTCGGGCCAGATGACGCTTTTCGACGGCCGTACCGGCGAGGCTTTCGATCGTCCGGTAACCGTGGGCTACATGTACATGCTCAAGCTTAACCACCTGGTGGATGACAAGGTGCATGCGCGGTCCACCGGCCCGTACTCGCTGGTGACCCAGCAGCCGCTGGGGGGCAAGGCCCAGTTCGGTGGCCAGCGCTTCGGCGAGATGGAAGTGTGGGCGCTGGAGGCGTATGGCGCTGCCTATACCCTGCAGGAAATGCTGACCGTCAAGTCGGACGATGTTGCCGGACGCACCAAGATGTACAAGGGCATCGTGGACGGCAATCACGAGATGGAAGCGGGCATGCCCGAATCGTTCAACGTACTGGTCAAGGAAATCCGCTCGCTTGGTATCAACATCGAGCTGGAACAGGATTGATCACGCTGGTCGGCAACGCTACCCAATGTGGCGGGAGAAACAATGAAAGATTTGCTTAATCTTCTGAAGCAGCAGGACCACATGCAGGACTTTGATGCCATCCGTATCGGGCTGGCGTCGCCGGAGATGATCCGCTCCTGGTCCTTTGGTGAGGTCAAGAAGCCCGAGACTATCAACTACCGGACCTTCAAGCCGGAACGCGATGGCCTTTTCTGCGCCAAGATATTTGGCCCGGTCAAGGACTATGAGTGCCTGTGCGGCAAGTACAAGCGTCTCAAGCACCGGGGTGTAGTGTGCGAAAAGTGTGGCGTGGAGGTGACGCTGGCCAAGGTGCGGCGTGAACGCATGGGCCACATTGAGCTGGCCTCGCCGGTGGCGCATATCTGGTTCCTCAAGTCGCTACCCTCGCGGATCGGCCTGATGCTGGATATGACCCTGCGCGAGATCGAGCGCGTGCTGTACTTCGAGGCCTATCTGGTGATCGAGCCGGGCATGACCCCGCTGGAGCGTGGTCAGTTGCTTTCCGAAGAGGCCTATCTTGACGCCATGGAAGAATATGGCGACGAGTTCGATGCCCGCATGGGCGCCGAGGCCATCGACGAAATGCTGCGTACCGTGGACATCGCGCGTGAACTCGACACCCTGCGTGAAGAAGTCGCGAGCACCAATTCAGAGACCAAGCTCAAGCGCCTGACCAAGCGCCTGAAGTTGATGGAATCCTTTCATGAGTCCGGCAACCGCCCCGAGTGGATGATCCTGCGGGTGTTGCCGGTGTTGCCACCGGATCTGCGGCCCCTGGTGCCACTGGACGGGGGGCGATTCGCGACTTCGGATCTCAATGATCTGTACCGTCGGGTGATCAACCGCAACAACCGTCTCAAGCGCCTGCTGGAGCTTTCCGCGCCCGATATCATCGTGCGCAACGAAAAGCGCATGCTGCAGGAATCGGTGGACGCGCTGCTGGACAATGGCCGGCGTGGCCGCGCCATTACCGGTTCCAACAAGCGACCACTGAAATCCCTGGCCGATATGATCAAGGGCAAGCAGGGGCGGTTCCGTCAGAACCTGCTTGGCAAGCGTGTGGACTACTCGGGCCGTTCCGTGATCGTGGTCGGCCCCACGCTCAGGCTGCACCAGTGCGGCCTGCCCAAGAAAATGGCGCTGGAACTGTTCAAGCCCTTTATTTTCTCGCGCCTGCAACGGCTGGGCCTGGCTACCACCATCAAGGCGGCCAAGAAAATGGTCGAGCGCGAGGAAGACCAGGTCTGGGATATCCTGGAAGAAGTGATTCGCGAGCATCCGGTCATGCTCAATCGTGCCCCCACGCTCCATCGTCTGGGCATCCAGGCCTTTGAGCCGGTATTGATTGAGAGCAAGGCCATTCAGCTGCATCCGCTGGTGTGCACGGCGTTCAATGCCGACTTTGACGGCGACCAGATGGCGGTGCACGTGCCGTTGTCGCTGGAGGCGCAGCTGGAAGCGCGGGCGCTGATGATGTCGACCAACAACATCCTCTCACCGGCCAGCGGCGACCCCATTATCGTGCCTTCGCAGGACGTGGTACTGGGTCTTTATTACATGAGTCGCGAACGGATCAATGCCCGCGGTGAGGGTATGGCGTTCAGTGATGTGTCCGAGGTGCATCGGGCCTATCACGGCGATCAGGTGGATCTCCAGGCGCGCGTCAAGGTGCGCGTGGTGGACTATATCTCCAATGACGATGGTGAGCTTCAGAAACGTCTGCGGCTGGTGGATACCACCGTGGGGCGGGCATTGTTGTCGGAAATCCTGCCCGAGGGCCTGCCCTTCGAGCTGATTAACCGCGACATGAACAAGAAAGCGATCTCGGGAGTGCTCAATGAGTGCTACCGTCGCGTGGGCCTCAAGGAAACGGTGATCTTTGCCGACCAGCTGATGTACACCGGGTTCCAGTTTGCCACCCACGCCGGCATCTCGATCAGCGTGGATGACATGGTCATGCCCGAGGGCAAGAACAAGATCCTGGCTGAGGCAGAGACCGAGGTGAAGGAAATCGAGGATCAGTATGCCTCGGGTCTGGTGACCAATGGCGAGCGCTACAACAAGGTGGTGGATATCTGGTCGCACACCAATGACCAGGTTGCCAGGGCCATGATGGAGAAGCTCGGCACCGAAGAGGTTACAGATGCCGAGGGCAAGACTGCCTCGCAGAAGTCCTTCAACTCCATTTTCATGATGGCTGATTCCGGGGCCCGTGGCTCGGCTGCGCAGATTCGCCAGCTTTCCGGGATGCGCGGTCTGATGGCCAAGCCCGATGGCTCCATCATCGAAACCCCTATCACCGCTAACTTCCGCGAGGGTTTGAACGTACTGCAGTACTTCATTTCCACGCATGGTGCGCGTAAGGGCTTGGCCGACACCGCACTCAAGACAGCCAACTCCGGATATCTCACCCGCCGTCTGGTGGATGTGTCGCAGGATGTGGTGGTCACCGGTGAGGATTGCGGTACGACCAACGGCTTGCTGATGACGCCGATCGTCGAGGGTGGCGATGTGCTCGAACCCCTGCGTGAGCGGGTGCTGGGCCGGGTACTGGTCGAGCCGGTGTATATGCCCGGTGCAGATGAGCTGATCTATGACACCGGAACCCTGATCGATGAAGATATGGCCGATTACATGGAAGAGGTCGGCGTGGACCGTGTGCGAGTGCGCTCGGCGATCACCTGTGAAAACCGTCACGGGGTCTGTGCGGCCTGTTATGGTCGCGACCTGGCCCGTGGCCATGGTGTGAACCAGGGTGAATCGGTGGGTGTGATCGCGGCCCAGTCGATTGGCGAACCCGGCACACAGCTCACCATGCGGACTTTCCATATTGGTGGCGCGGCCTCGCGTGCGGCGGCCGTCAACAATGTGCAGGTCAAACAGCAGGGCGTATTACGGCTGCATAACCTGAAGACCATCAAGAACCAGGATGGCAATCTGGTGGCGGTGTCGCGCTCCGGTGAAATCAGTATTGCTGACAGCTATGGCCGTGAACGCGAACGCTACAAGCTGCCCTATGGCGCCACCATTTCGGTAGAAGATGGCGCCAGTGTTGAGGCGGGCCAGATTGTGGCCACCTGGGATCCGCATACTCACCCGGTGGTCACAGAGATTACCGGGCGTCTGCAGTTCGTGGAAATGACAGAAGGGGTTTCCGTCAGCCGCGAGGTGGACGAAATCACCGGCCTGAGTTCAGTGGTGGTCACCGATCCCAAGCAGCGCAGTTCCGCGGGTAAGGATCTGCGGCCGATGATCAAGCTGGTGGATGACAAGGGCAAGGAGCTCAACTTCCCGGGCACCAAGATCCCGGCGGCTTACTACCTGCCGGCCGGGGCTATCGTGATTGTGGAGGATGGCGCCGAGGTGAAGGTGGGCGACGTGCTGGCCCGTATTCCCCAGGAGTCGTCCAAGACCGGTGATATTACCGGCGGTCTGCCGCGGGTGGCGGATCTGTTCGAGGCCCGCAAGCCCAAGGAGCCGGCAATTCTGGCCGAGCATACCGGGACCGTATCCTTTGGCAAGGACACCAAGGGCAAGCAGCGTCTGATTATCACCGACGAGGACGGCGAGGCGCATGAGGAGCTGATACCCAAGTGGCGTCATGTCACGGTGTTTGAGGGCGAGCATGTAGAACGCGGCGACACCATTGCCGATGGCGAGCCCAACCCGCATGACATTCTGCGGCTGCTGGGCGTAGAGGCGGTGGCCGAGTATCTGGTCAAGGAAATCCAGGACGTCTACCGTCTGCAGGGCGTGAAGATCAACGACAAGCACATTGAGGTGATTATTCGCCAGATGATGCGCAGGGTTGAAATTCTGCAGTCCGGTGACAGTCTCTACCTGCGGGGCGAACAGGTTGATCGTGCGCGTCTGATGGAAGAGAACGAGGCCCTGTCGCGTTCCGGCAAGACACCGGCGCAATGGCTGCCGATGTTGCTGGGTATTACCAAGGCTTCCCTGTCCACCGAATCCTTTATCTCGGCGGCTTCCTTCCAGGAGACCACCCGTGTGTTGACCGAGGCGGCCACGCGTGGAGCGCGGGACGACTTGCGCGGGCTCAAGGAAAACGTGATCGTCGGTCGCCTGATTCCGGCGGGGACCGGGCTGGCTTACCACGAGCAGCGTCGTCAGCAGCGCCACCGGGAGGCGGATTACGAGATCGACCTTTCCAAGATGGGCGAGATGCCTGCGGCACAGCGTCCCGAGGATGTGTTCGAGGATAACAGTTGAACCACAGCCGGACTGGTGGCTGCTGAAAGCCTTTGACGACGCGCCCCGAGGGGCGCGTCGTTGTTGACACTGGCGGGCTGGACCTCTAGAATTCCCGCTCTTCACTGACAGGCACGTGCTGCCTGTCATTTGTTTTGTGATCTTGTGAGACGGATGTTCCATGGCAACGATTAATCAGCTTGTACGCAAGCCGCGCCGGCGGCGCCCGGAAAAGAGCAATGTTCCGGCGCTTGAGTCGAGCCCGCAGAAGCGGGGGGTGTGTACCCGCGTATACACCACCACGCCGAAGAAACCGAACTCGGCGTTGCGCAAGGTCGCGCGTGTGCGTCTGACCAACGGCTATGAAGTCACCAGCTACATTGGTGGCGAGGGCCACAATTTGCAGGAACATTCGGTGGTGCTGATTCGTGGCGGTCGTGTCAAGGACTTGCCGGGTGTGCGCTACCACACGGTGCGGGGCAGCCTGGACACCGCCGGCGTGAGCAAGCGCCGTCAGGGGCGCTCCAAATACGGGGCCAAACGGCCGAAGGCCTGATTTACAGCAGGGGGCGGATTGTGCCGGCCCCGGGAAGCTCGGGTAGAGATTCATGGCAAGAAGAAGAGTTGCAGCAAAGCGGGTCATCCTGCCGGATCCAAAGCACGGCAGTGAGGTGCTGGCGAAGTTCGTCAATATGCTCATGAAGGATGGCAGCAAGTCCGTGGCCGAGCGCATTGTGTATGACGCGCTGGATGAGGTGGCCCAGAAAAAGGGCGCTGACCCCGTGGAATTGCTGGGTACGGCACTGGAAGCGGTGCGCCCGGCGGTGGAGGTCAAGTCCCGCCGCGTGGGTGGCGCGACTTACCAGGTGCCGGTTGAGGTGCGCCCGGTGCGTCGTACCGCCCTGGCCATGCGCTGGATTATCGAGGCGGCACGCAAACGTGGTGAGAAGTCCATGGCCCGGCGTCTTGCCGGCGAGCTGCTGGATGCCACCGAAGGCCGTGGCGCGGCCGTGAAAAAGCGCGAAGACACGCATCGCATGGCGGAAGCCAACAAGGCTTTCTCGCATTTTCGCTGGTAAGCGTCGAACCGACGCTGCCCAACAGGACTAGAGGTTAGTTACCGTGGCACGCAAGACTCCCATCGAGCGCTACCGCAACATCGGTATCATGGCGCATATCGATGCCGGCAAAACCACCACGACCGAGCGCATCCTTTTCTATACGGGGATTTCCCACAAGATCGGGGAAGTTCACGATGGCGCCGCCGTGATGGACTGGATGGAGCAGGAACAGGAGCGCGGCATCACCATTACCTCCGCGGCCACCACCTGTTTCTGGCAGGGCATGCGCCAGCAGTACCCTGAGCACCGTGTCAATATTATTGATACCCCCGGGCACGTGGATTTCACCATTGAGGTCGAACGCTCCCTGCGGGTACTTGACGGCGCCTGTGCTGTGTTCTGTGCCGTGGGTGGCGTCGAGCCTCAATCCGAAACCGTCTGGCGCCAGGCCAACAAGTACGAAGTGCCGCGCATGGCCTTCGTCAACAAGATGGACCGCATGGGCGCCAATTTCTTCCGGGTGGTGGAGCAGATCCGCGAACGCCTGGGCGCCAACCCGGTGCCGATCCAGCACCCGATTGGGGCGGAAGAAGACTTCAAGGGTATTGTCGATCTGGTCATCATGAAGGCCATCTACTGGGATGACGCGACCGCCGGCGCCAACTTCGAGGAAGCCGAGATCCCCGAAGAGATTCGCGCCGATTGCGAGAAATACCGTGAGCAAATGGTGGAGGCCGCGGCCGAAGCTAATGAAGAACTCATGGACAAGTATCTGGAGGAAGGCGATCTCAGCGAGGAAGAGATCAAGCAGGGGCTGCGCATGCGCACCCTCGCCAACGAGATTGTGCCCACGTTGTGTGGCACTGCCTTCAAGAACAAGGGTGTGCAGGCGATGCTCGATGCGGTCATCGACTACATGCCTTCGCCCACCGATGTGGTGTCGATCCAGGGGCACCTGGATGATGCCGAAGAAACCGTGGCCGAGCGCCGCTCCAGTGACGACGAACCCTTTGCCGCACTGGCCTTCAAGATTGCCAGTGATCCCTTTGTCGGCAACCTGACTTTCTTTCGGGTTTATTCCGGGATACTCAAGTCCGGTGACGCGATTTACAACCCGGTCAAGGACAGAAAAGAGCGCATCGGCCGTATTCTGCAGATGCACGCCAATAGTCGCGAAGAGATCAAGGAAGTGCGGGCCGGCGATATCGCCGCTGCGGTGGGGCTGAAGGATGTCACCACCGGTGACACCCTGTGCGACCCGTCGAACATCATTACCCTGGAGCGCATGGAGTTTCCCGAACCGGTGATTTCGGTGGCGGTGGAGCCCAAGACCAAGGCCGACCAGGAGAAGATGGGCGTGGCCCTGGGCAAGCTGGCCCAGGAGGATCCGTCCTTCCAGGTCCGCACCGACGAGGAATCCGGCCAGACCATTATCTCCGGCATGGGTGAGCTGCACCTCGAGATTATCGTTGACCGGCTCAAGCGTGAGTTCAAGGTCGAGGCCAACGTGGGCAATCCGCAGGTGGCCTACCGCGAAACCATTCGCAAGCCGGTGGAGCAGGAAGGCAAGTTTGTGCGCCAGTCCGGCGGTCGCGGCCAGTACGGCCATGTCTGGCTGAAGATCGAGCCGCGCGAGCCCGGTGAAGGCTACGAATTCAACAACAAGATTGTGGGCGGCGTGGTGCCCAAGGAATACATCGGCGCGGTCGACAAGGGCGTACAGGAGCAGATGGCTAATGGCGTGCGTGCCGGCTACCCCGTGGTGGATGTGTCGGTGACCCTGTACGACGGCTCCTATCATGACGTTGACTCAAGCGAGACCGCGTTCAAGATTGCCGGCTCCATGGCCTTCAAGGAAGGCGCGAGCAAGGCCGACCCTGTGCTGCTTGAGCCGATTATGTTCGTGGAGGTTGTCACCCCCGAGGATTACATGGGCGACGTGATGGGCGACCTGAACCGTCGTCGTGGTCTGGTCCAGGGCATGGAAGACGGACCTTCCGGCAAGATCGTGCGCGCTGAAGTGCCACTGTCCGAAATGTTTGGCTATGCCACCGACCTGCGGTCACAGACCCAGGGGCGGGCCAGCTACTACATGGAATTCGAGAAGTATGCCGAGGCGCCGGCCAGTGTGGCGGATGCCATCATCAAGGAAGCTTCCTGAGATTTTTGAATAACGAGCAAGCAAGAGGATTTAAACCGTGTCCAAGGCAAAGTTCGAGCGTACCAAGCCCCATGTAAACGTGGGCACGATTGGTCATGTTGACCACGGCAAGACGACGCTGACAGCGGCGCTGACGAAGGTGCTGGGCGAGAAGTACGG
>PWYF01000046.1 GCA_003567955.1 Thiotrichales bacterium | reverse complement strand
TTCGGTACCGGCGGCCGCCAGCCGTTGCAGAGCCGCGGCAAAAACCTCCGGCGCCTTGTCGTACTCCCAGCGGTGGTTCCAGAGGATCAGCCGCGGGTCGCGCTCGCGGGCCGGGGGGATGGCCGTAACCGGCACCGGCAATACCTCGCAGCGCGGCGCGAGCCGGTCGCGCACGCCTTCGGGCACGGCATCCGGCATGCGCGCCAGCAGGGCATCCACGCCCGCCAGAAAGCTGTCGCGATTAAATGCGGAGTTGAACAGCAGCCGGTCGGCACACAGGGCGCCGTAGAGCTGTACGATCTGCGGCTCCACCGAGGCCACCTGCTGTTTGCTGCGGGGGTAGGAAAACTGGTTTTCGTGGAAATAGTAAAAGACGGGCACCTTCGCCAGGCGCGGATGCAGGCCCCGGAGGGTGGCCAGGTCGACCATTGAGGTAGCGAGAATCAGATCCGGGGTGTCATCGGGCAGGGCATCGAGCCAGGACAGCGGATTGCCGCGAATACGCCAGCGAAAATGCCGCCCCGGCAACTCCAGCACCCGCCAGTCCACATCCGCCCACGCACTCGTCAGCCAGTCCACCCACGCTCCGTGACTGGCACTGCGATAAGCCGACAACAACCACACACAACGACGAATCATGAAAAAAGCATCAAATTTTCCGTTTTTAAGGAAGCGCTGAAAAAGCTAACCATGAAGCCCATGAAGGGCATGAAGATTCAGGGAAGATGAGTCGGCATTGGGTGCCGTCGTCCCGCGCAGGCGGAGACCCAGGGGGTTTCTGGATTCCCGCCTGCGCAGGAATGACGGGGATAACAAACACCGGGGACCACTCGGCCAACCGACCCCCCCACGCTATCCGGGCATCCGCCCCGGAGACCTCAGTCGCCCCCAACACTCACTCCTTCATGCTCTTCATGCTCTTCATGCTCTTCATGCTCTTCATGCTCTTCATGCTCTTCATGGGCTTCATGGTTAGCTCTTTTGAGCTTTTCTTGGCGCACTTGGCGAGCTTTGCGCGAGAACTATTATTGGGGTTTTGTCTGAAAAAGGAACACGGAAAACTGAAAACGCCGCCGCGAAGCGGGGGTTATTTCTTTTCCTTGCCGGATTCCACAACGCGCAGGGGGGAATTGCTGCGGTAGGGCACCATGCCGGCGGGCACGCCGCGCGAGGCCAGCGCCACATGACCATGCTGGTCATCAAAGAAGATGTGCGCCCGATAAGCCCGCAGCACCTGATCCTTGGGCAGACCGCCGAGGAAAAAGGCCTCGTCCACATTCACATCCCAGGCACGCAGGGTGCGGATGACGCGCTCGTGGGCCGGGCTGTTGCGGGCGGTAACAATGGCCAGGCGCACCGGCGGTTTCTCCGCCTTGACCTCCGATTGCAGGAAGGACAGCGTGCGCAGCAGCTTGGCGAAGGGGCCGCTTTCCAGCGGTTCGCGGGCATTCTGACGCTCGTGCTCCTCGAAGGCGGTCAGGCCCTGCTCGCGGAAGATGCGCTCGGATTCCTCCGAAAACACCACCGCGTCGGCGTCGAAGGCCATACGGATCTGGTCGGTATCGGGATTGAAGTCCTCCGGCGGCGGATAGCACATGGCGGCGGCAAAACCGCTGTCGAGCGCAGCCTGCACATCCTGCTCGAACTTGGACAGGAACAAATCCACGCTGTAGGCACTGAGATAGGGCGCCAGCGAGTTGCCACCGCTGAAGGCGCTGCGGGTGACATCCAGCCCGTAGTGCTCCACCGAGCGGAAAATCCGCAGGCCGGTGTCGGGGCTGTTGCGCGACATGATGATCACTTCCACCAGACGTTTCTGGGGATCAAAGCGGTTCAGCCGCAGCAGCGCCTCGACCAGATGAAAGGCCGTGCCCTTGCCGAGGATTTCATCCTCATGCTCGCGCTGGTATTCACGATAGGCCTCCACACCCTGTTCCTCGAACACGCGGTTGGCTTCTTCGAGGTCAAACAGGGCACGGGAGGAAATCCCGATAACCAGGCAGGAATCAAGATCCGGTTTCATACCGCCTACTATACGCCTGCCGCGGCAGACTGATAAGACAAGCCCGACGAAGCCGGGCGTTTTCATGCCCGACCATCGTCGGGAGTTTTAAGTGTTAAGTTTTAGGTTTTCAGACGACAGCTGCTGACGTGGTTGGGGCCTGACGGGACAGGTAGGGGGTGTATTCGAGCTGTGAAAAAGCTTGAACCATGAAGGCCATGAAACTCATGAAGTGTTGGACTAACGCCATTTATTCATCGGCGCGACCGTCCGGTGGAGGCCCGACAGGGCTGGAACGGACTGCCATTATTTGTTAGCGATCCTGGTGCTTCGTGTATATGCTGGTAATATACAATTATGATCGACTGGACGCAGATCACCGGGTTTGACCGGGATGCAGGCAATGCCCGGAAGAGCACGGAAAAGCATGACGTGCGCCAGTCGGAGGCTGAGCAGGTCTTTTTCAACCAGCCCCTCTTGGTGGCGCCGGATGACAAACATAGCCAGGAAGAGCCTCGCTACCATGCTTTGGGGGTAACGGATGACCGGCGCCAGCTACACATTACATTTACTTTACGAGGCGCTGGAAGTCTGATCAGAGTGATTTCCGCCCGTAACATGCACCGTAAGGAGCGGAAGATTTATGAGCAAAGTCAAAAAGACGCCTGAGTTCAAAAGTGAAGCCGAGGAGCGTGCTTTCTGGGAAAGCCATGATTCGACAGAATTCGTGGACTGGAAGCAGGCCCAGCGCGCCCAGTTCCCGAATTTGAAGCCGTCTACCAAGACTATTTCCCTGAGACTGCCGGAGTCTCTTCTGGACCGTATCAAGGTAGAGGCAAACAAACGGGACATGCCTTATCAGTCGCTTATCAAGGTGTGGCTCTCTGAAGATGTTGAAGAGAGCCGTCTGCCCTAATTGACGCGGGCTAACAGTATTAGGGGGCGTTCTCTGATATTGAATCATCGTGACTTCCTCATAGCGCCACTTTCTGGAAACGGCCCCTGAAGTCGCATAGCCTGTCAAGTCAGTGACTTGCATGAAACCCCTGGTCCCGCCTGAATGATATGAAGCGTTCCAGTTTTATGAAATCAATCATACCGCGATCCCGGGGTCTGGATTCCCGCCTTCGCGGGAATGACGAGCAACGCCAAATACTGGTGACCACTCTGCTAACCAGCCCCCGAACTATCCGGGCCTCCGCCCCCCACCACATCAGCCACCCCCGACAATCACCCCTTCATGTCCTTCATGCGCTTCATGGTTCAGGCTTTTATCAAACCCGACCGTACCACCCACACATCCCGTCAGGCCCGAACACATCAGGCGCCACCGTCTGAAAACTGAAAACGACCGGCGAAGCCGGTACCATTGCCGCCATGCCCACATCCGACACACCCGCCCTGGAGTTCCGCGCCGGTCCGTCGGCGCTGGCGCGTATTCGCGACGAGGGTCTGCGCCCCGACATGATTCGGGTGATTGCCGGTGCGGCCGGCGGCCCCAAATGGCTGGCGCTGAACCGCCTTGACCGGGCGCTGTTCGGCCACTGGCTTAAAGACATCACCCAGCCGGTGCACCTGGCCGGCTCATCCATCGGCACCTGGCGCTTTGCCTGCGCCGCCCAGCGCGACCCGGTGGCCGCGATCGAGCGTTTTGAAGCCGCGT
>PWYF01000008.1 GCA_003567955.1 Thiotrichales bacterium | reverse complement strand
TGGATCGCTACGACTGGGAGCTGGTAGGCAAACGTGAAATCTACATCCCCTATAACGCCTACCGACTGGAAGACAAGTCACTGGAGCTCGACGATATCCTCCAGGCCAGCCATCTGCCGCCCGAGCTGCTGCGCTATGAACTGCACCGGACATGGGTGGTCGAGGCGCGCCTGCGTCGGGGGCAGGAGCATCGCTATGCGCGGCGCACGTTCTATCTGGATGAGGACAGCTGGGCCATTGCCCTGGTGGACGTCTACGATGCCGACGAAGAACTGCAACAGCTGCAGGAGATTCATCTGTTTACCGCCTATGATGTGCCCCTGGTGACCACGGCCATCGGCACAGCCTACCCTTTCGACAGCCCCCGTTACGTGGTGCTCAATATTGACAACGAAGACCCGGTCATCCGCTTTTATACGCCCCCCGAGGCCGATGAGCTGACTGCTGCGGCCCTGGAGAAAATGTTAGCCCCCTGACGCCCCCTGCGGCGTCCATATTCAAGGCGCCGTCAGTATTGACCCGACAATACTGACGGCGGATGATGGTGGTGCGATCCTGCAAGACATCGAGGGGGAGGGATGCCACGATGAACCGGATCATCACGGCGTCATGGGCGATCAGCCTGCTGCTCTGCTTCGGCACAATCACCCATGCGTCGGACCTGCCCTACCACGGCGAGGGCCATATCATGCTCGATCCACGCGAGCTTGAGTGGCAAGACATCGCCTCTATGGCGCCACCGGCGCGGATCGCACTGATCGAAGGCGATCCCGGCAGCGAGGGGCCTTTTACCTTCCGTCTGCGGTTGCCGCCGGATTACCGCATCGAGCCTCATGTGCACCCGGAGTATGAGCGCGTGACCGTGATCTCCGGCGAATTGCATTTTGCTCACGGTGAAACATTCGACCGCGACCAGACACGCCCCCTGGGCACGGGGGCGGTGGCCATCATGCCGCCGGGCGAACCCATGTTCGGCTACACCGAGCGCGAGACTATCATTCAGTTGCACGGTAATGGCCCCTGGGGGATTGAATACATCAACCCCGAGGATGACCCGCGGCAGCAATAATAAACCCGCGGCAACAATAATAAAGAGGATGGCCCATGAATCACGACCATGGCGCCGAACACAACCGCGGACAGGGCCCCGCCCTGCCCCGCCTGATCGTTGACACCCTCATGGAGGGACGCTCACTGGAAGCCGCCTCGCTGCTGGCCCGGGAGCAAAATATCAGCTTCCGCGAGGCGCGGATCCGTATTGATGAGTATATCGACCATCACCCGGAGGTTTACCGGCAACTTGAGCAGATGCGCCGGGAAACCGCTTCCAATTTCGCCCGCTTTGCCGCAGTGACCGGGGCCGTGCTTGTGGCAACCATTCTCTGGCTCGTTTTCAACTGAGCTGTTCAGGCTCAGAACGAGGAACCGGGCTGCGCCAGAAACTCAATTTCTTCCGGGGTGGACTGGCGACCCAGAATCGAATTGCGGTGCGGATAACGACCAAAGCGCTCGATAATCCGCTGGTGGCGCAACTCGAACTCCAGGTTGAACTCCAGCCCCGGCTGTGAATACAGCCTGACAGCCTGTTCGTGTATGACCAGTGACTCGCTGTGCATACAGGGCATGTACACAAACGCCTTCTGCACCGCAGTGAGTTGGTCATCAGCACCGGCTGCCACCGCCTCCTGCGCCAGCCCCAGGGCCAGCGCATCACAGGCAAATGCCGCCGGGGTATCCCGATAGATGTTCCGCGAAAACTGATCCAGCACAATGATTTCGGCCAGTCGGCCTGCTGCGGTCTCACGCCATGTATAGAGCTCACACTGCGCCGCCCTCGCATGTAATGATTCAAACCGCCCGGCAATCTCCCGGTCCAGCGCCTGATCCTTTTGCCACCACCGGGCCGGCGCCAGTTCCTCGAACCAGAACGCCAGAACGTCTTTCTGCATCTGCATTTCCCCCTGCATTGAACCGGCGCATTACCGCAGACTGACCCTCATCGCCCGATGTGCCGGGCCCAATGATTCCCGCTGCCACTGGATGTGTCGCAGCCCACTTGCTAGTCTGGACCATGGCAATCATCCGGAGGCCACCATGCGCCGTTATATCCTGATCTTGCTACTGATTATGACATCAGGCGGCTGCGCAACCCAGAGCGGCGTCTCGGGCGGTGTTAAAAGCCCCGGCGCGGCCAGTGGGACACTGCGCACAGGCGTTATTCACAGCCAGGAATCTGTCAGCCGCAGCCAGGGCTTTGTCAGTGGCAACGGCACCATCCAGCGCTCCACCCACATCCCCGGCGGCTATCCGCACGACCACACGGGCTATCCGGCCCGGGGCCATTTTGATCGTCAGCAGTATCAGCGCCACGAATACCACACCCGGCCACGCGGACGAATCCACTACGATCGGGGTGATATGCAGATCCGGGGCGAGTGGTAAAACGCTTAACGCACCCTCGGCAGTTCGTTCCAGCATGTGGTGTAAGCGGGGGACAAGCGGCCGCGCTTCATGGCCCACGCCGGCGCCACCCCCTCACCGGCAAACCGGATCCGGCCCGGCGCATGCCGGTTGATACGATCCAGGGTTTGCATCAGGGCGGCCCGCACCGGTGCATCTTCATCGGTAGCGAACAGATCCGCCTGTTCCCGCCCCGCCTCGCACAGGTCAGACAGCATTACCCCGGCCTTGACATAGCGATGACCCTCACGCCAGATCGCTGCCAGCAGTTGCCCGGCCAGTCCCAGCATGGCTCGGGTATCGTTGCTGTGGCATACCAATGCCCCGGTGGCCGCATTGCTGTAAGCGGGCTCGCCCCGGCTAAAGGGGCTGGTATGTATAAACACGGTCAACACCCGCGCACGCTGCCCGCCGGCACGCAGGCGAGTCATGGCCCGGGCGGTATAGGTGCACAGCGCTTCGCGCATCTGCGCCTGCTGTGTCACCCGCTGCCCGAAAGAACGCGAGCTGACAATCTGCTGGCGGGCCCGCGGCATATCCTGCGGCGCCAGACAGGCTTCCCCGTTCAACTCGGCAATCGTGCGCGCCAGCACCACCGAATAACGCCGTCGCATCCGCCCCCCGTCAGCCCTGGCCAGCGCCAGTGCAGTCTCAATGCCATCAGCGCGCAGGCGTGCGCCCAGCCGACGCCCGACGCCCCACACCGTTTCCACCGGCACCTGTGCCAGCACGGCCTCCCGGGCCCCGGGCGTATCCAGCACCCTCACACCCGGCCCGTTGACGCCCTGCTTGGCCGCGTGATTGGCCAGCTTGGCCAGAGTGCGCGTGGGCGCGATACCCACACACACCGGCAAACCCGTCCATTGCTGCACGGTCTGCGTCATCCGCGTACCCAGCGTTGCCAGATCCCCCATCCCGCTTACATTCACAAAGCACTCATCAATGGAATACACCTCCACCGCCGGTGCCAGCGCCTCCAGCGTGCGCACTACCCGCGAGGACATATCCGCGTACAGCGTATAATTGGAAGAAAATACCGTCACGCCGTGGCGCCGGCACAGCGCCCGCACCTCAAAGGCCGGTACACCCATGCCGATACCCAGTGCTTTTGCTTCCGGCGAACGCGCCACCACGCAGCCGTCATTATTGGACAGCACCACCACCGGGCGATCCCGCAGATCCGGGCGAAACAAGCGCTCGCAGGCCGCATAGAAATGATTGCAGTCGACCAGGGCAAACATGGCTCAGCGCCGCGCCAGGGTACGCACGACACCGGTCACAACCCCGAAAACCTCCAGCGACTCAAGCGCATCCAGCTCGATGGCAGGGAAGTCAGGATGATGTGCCAGCAGCCGCGGGGGTCGCAGGCTCAGTTCCTTGACCGTGAACTCCCCGTGCAGTGCGGCAATGACAATGTCGCCGTGTTCGGCCTGCAGCGAGCGGTCCACCACCAGCACATCCCCCGGCCGGATGCCCGCACCGGTCATGGACTCCCCGCTCACCCGTACAAAAAAAGTCGCCGCCGGGCGCTTCACGCACAGTGCGTTGAGGTCCAGTGACTGCTCCACATAATCCTGGGCCGGCGAAGGAAACCCCGCCGTCACCGATTCCATATACAACGGCACGCCACTGACAGACATATATCACCTGAATACTGTATTTATTAACAGTATTTCATGCCCCGCATACCGTCAGCAACCACTTTCCCCGCTGATATTCCCTGGTCACCTTCCGGTGACCTTGTGTTTTTTGCCGGACAAAGAAAAGCCCCGCACCAGGCGGGGCTTTTCGGGTCGCGTCTCACGGACGCACGGGCGAAAGCGGCATTTACATCATGCCGCCCATACCGCCCATGCCACCCATGCCGCCCATATCGGGCGCACCGCCGCCGGCGTTATCTTCCTTCGGCAGCTCGGCCACCATGGCCTCGGTGGTCAGCATCAGGGCAGACACGGACGCCGCATTCTGCAGCGCACTGCGGGTCACCTTGGCGGGGTCGAGAATACCCATCTCGATCATGTCGCCATACTTGCCGGTGGCCGCGTTGTAGCCATAGTTGCCTTTCTCGCCGGCCACCTGGTTCAACACCACCGAGGCATCCGCACCGGCATTGCCAACGATCTGGCGCAGCGGCTCGTCCATGGCGCGGATGGCGATGGAGATACCCACGTTCTGGTCCTCGTTGTCGCCCTTGAGCTTGGCGATCGCGGTGCGCGCACGCACCAGGGTCACGCCACCGCCGGGGACCACGCCTTCTTCCACCGCCGCACGGGTGGCGTGCAGGGCATCCTCGACACGGGCCTTCTTCTCCTTCATTTCCACCTCGGTCGCGGCCCCGACCTTGATCACGGCCACCCCGCCGGCCAGCTTGGCCACGCGTTCCTGCAGCTTCTCGCGATCATAATCGGAGGTGGCATCCTCGATCTGGGCGCGGATCTGGTCGACCCGGGCCTTGATGTCGGCGCCACGGCCCTCGCCATCAACGATGGTGGTGTTTTCCTTGGTCACCTGGACTTTCTTGGCGCTGCCCAGATCATCCAGGGTGGCCTTCTCCAGGGTCAGGCCGACTTCCTCGGAAATCACCTGGCCGCCGGTGAGCACGGCGATATCCTGGAGCATGGCCTTGCGCCGGTCACCAAAACCGGGCGCCTTGACCGCAGCCACCTTGACGATACCGCGGATGGTGTTGACCACCAGCGTGGCCAGGGCCTCGCCTTCGATATCCTCGGCCACCACCAGCAGCGGACGGCTGGACTTGGCGACACTCTCCAGCAGCGGCAGCAATTCGCGGATATTGGAGATCTTCTTGTCACAGAGCAGGATATAGGGCTTTTCCAGCTCGGCGGACATGCTCTCCTGGTTGTTGATGAAATACGGTGACAGATAACCGCGATCGAACTGCATGCCCTCGACGGTTTCCAGTTCGTTTTCCAGGCCCGAGCCTTCCTCGACCGTGATCACGCCTTCCTTGCCGACCTTTT
The DNA here is from genome assembly GCA_003567955.1 of Thiotrichales bacterium. Taxonomy (GTDB): domain Bacteria; phylum Pseudomonadota; class Gammaproteobacteria; order UBA5335; family SLRW01; genus SLRW01. Next base: position 10,260 of record PWYF01000008.1, on the reverse strand, counting down.
CCATTGCCCGGGCGATGATCTCGCCCACACCGCTATCAGAGTTGGCCGAGATAGTGCCGACCTGGGAGATGAAAGTCTGGGTCTCGCACGGGGTGGCCAGCTTGCGGATTTCCTCCACCGCCTTGACCACGGCCTTGTCAATGCCCCGCTTGAGGTCCATCGGGTTCATGCCGGCGGCCACGGCCTTGAGGCCCTCACGCATCATGGCCTGGGCCAGCACGGTGGCGGTGGTGGTGCCATCGCCGGCCACGTCGGACGTCTGCGACGCCACTTCCTTGACCATCTGCGCGCCCATGTTCTCGAAACGGTCCTCGAGCTCAATCTCCTTGGCCACGGACACGCCGTCCTTGGTCACGGTGGGCGCGCCGAAGCTTTTCTCCAGCACGACATTGCGGCCCTTGGGACCGAGGGTTACCTTGACCGCATTGGCCAGGGTGTTGACGCCCTTGAACATACGCTGACGGGCATCATCTGCAAACTTGATTTCTTTGGCAGCCATGAAAATTCCTCTCGACTGTTCCTGATTGTTACCTGTTGTGTGACGTGCGCAAGCGCGACTGACGCCGGCTGGCTCAGCCCTCGAGCACGGCCATCACGTCGTCTTCGCGCATCACCAGAAGATCTTCGCCGTCAACCTTGACCTCGGTGCCGGCAAATTTGCCGAACAAAACCTTGTCGCCTTTTTTCAGATCCAGGGCACGGACTTCACCGTTATCCAGGATCTTGCCGTTACCAACGGCGACAACCTCGCCGCGGATCGGTTTTTCAGCGGCCGAGTCGGGGATCACAATGCCCCCGGCGGTCTTGTTCTCTTCCTCTACACGCTTGACGATCACGCGATCATGCAAAGGACGGATATTCATCAAACGTACTCCTTCGATACTCAATCGTTAATGCAACCCGTCCGGCGATTGCGGCCGGGCTTCGGATCGACGGGTTTGTTAGCACTCACCCGTAGCGAGTGCTAATAATAGTGATGAATAAACGAGAGTCAAGGGCAAGCGCGAAATCCATGCCCGCTTTCACCGGTCAGATGACACCATGGCAACACAGCCATTATCATGCCGGACCACTGGCAGACAGCGGAGGCCCCATGAGCAAAGATGATGTCCTGGTCGTGCTGTGTAATTGCCCGGATCACGCGACCGCCCGCCACCTTGCGGCCAGCGCGGTTGAACAGCGCCTGGCCGCCTGCATCAATATCATCCCTGGCGTGGAGTCGGTTTACCGCTGGCAGGGCAAGGTGGAGCACGAAACCGAATTCACTCTGCTGATCAAGACAACCGCCAGCACCTTTGCGATACTGCGCGACCACCTGCAAAAACATCACCCCGATGAACTTCCCGAAATCATCGCGGTCCCGGTGGTACAGGGTTTGACGGGCTACCTGGACTGGGTACGTGAATCAACCAACTGAACTCACACGAGCCACCCGGTTGCTGCGCGGCGGGTTGCTGCTGCTGATACTGTGCCTGCCGGCTCCGGCAGTCGCCAGCGTGGCCGACTGGCTGCGTGGCGGCAGCGCCGGGGCACAGGACTACCTGCCGGTGGACGAGGCCTTTGTCCCACAGGTCCGCCAGGTCGCCCCCGACCGGCTGGAAGCCGAGTGGCACATCGAGCCGGATTATTACCTCTACCGTGAACAGCTTGGCGTGGACCTTAACAGCGAGGATCTGCTGGCCGCCGGGTATGTCACGGTGCCCGAGGGTGAAAAAAAGACCGATGAATACTTTGGTACCAGCGAGGTCTATTTCCAGCGACTCACCATAGACATTCAACTGCCCCGCGATTACACCGGCGAAACCCTGACTCTGCGCTACCAGGGCTGCGCCGTGGACGGCATTTGCTACGCTCCCGTCGAGCGCAGCTTCAATAGCGACAACATGCTGGTCGACGCCGGCGCCAGCGGCGCACGTGCCGGCAGTGCGCCTCCGGATACCGCCCAGGGTCGCCTCGGTGAGCTACTCGGTGACGGCCAGATGTGGCTGATCGGACTGACCTTTTTCGGTCTGGGCCTGCTGCTGGCCTTTACCCCCTGTGTATTGCCCATGGTGCCCATATTGCTGGGCCTGATTACCGGCCAGGGCCAGTCACTCACCACACGCCGCGCTTTCAGTCTTTCGCTGGTCTACGTGCTGGCCATGGCCGCCACCTACACCGCGGCGGGCATCGCCGCCGGCCTGCTGGGGCAGAACCTGCAGATGTGGATGCAGCACCCGGCGGTACTGATCCCCTTTGCCGCCATCATGGTCGGGCTGGCGCTCTCCATGTTCGGACTGTTCACGGTACAGGTGCCGCAGGCACTGCAGCAGCGCCTCACCGCACTCAGCAACCGCCAGCGTGGCGGCACCTTTGGCGGCGCCGCCACCATGGGGCTGCTTTCGGCCCTGATTGTGGGGCCCTGCCTGGCCGCGCCACTGGCCGGCGCCCTCATCTATATCGGCCAGACCGGCGATGCGGTCCTGGGGGGCTGGGCCCTGTTAACACTGAGCCTGGGCATGGGCGTCCCGCTGTTGCTGGCCGGGGCCTCTGCCGGTCATCTGCTGCCCCGCGCCGGCCCGTGGATGGCGGCAATCAAGACCGCCTTCGGCATCCTCCTGCTGGCGGTTGCCGTGTGGATGATCGGCCGCCTGGTGCCAGGCTGGGTGGCGCTGGTGCTGTGGGGGTTGCTGGCCTTCATTACCGCTGGCGCCCTCGGCACCTTCACTCGCCCCGCAGCCGACGCCGGCATCCTCATCCGGCTGCGACAGGGGCTGGGGCTGGCGGTGCTGGCCTGGGGCCTGGCCCTGCTGGTCGGCGGCGCCAGTGGCGGCACCAACCCCTGGCAGCCGCTGGCCCACCTGGCTCTGTCAGGCGAGCGTCAGCAGCAGGCGCTACCGGAATTCACCCTCATCCAGTCAGTGGACGACCTTGAGCGCGAACTGACACAGGCGCGCGCAGCAAATCAGCCGGTCATGCTGGAGTTTTATGCGGACTGGTGCGTGGATTGCATCCGCATGGAGCGCACGACTTTTCGCGACCGACGTGTGCATGAAGCGCTGGCGGGCGCCCGCCTGCTCAAGGCCGACGTCACCGCCCATAACGCCAGCGACCGTGAACTGATGCAGGCCCTGAGGGTACTCGGCCCGCCCAGCATGCTGTTCTGGGATACCAGCGGCCAGGAGGACCCGGCTTACCGGGTGATGGGCTATATGCGCGCCGGCGCCTTCGCCGAGCACGCCAGCCAGGCACTGAATACCCGCGCTGACGCGCGGGAGTTTTAGGTTTTAAGTGTTAAGTTTTAAGACATCAGAGGCGCGCGCTTACAACCTGAGACCTGAGACCTAAAACGCCGCGCAAAGCGCGGTAAGGATTTTGATATGCCGTTTCGGGTAAAGATATTGCTGGTGCTGGTGGTGGCTGCGATGGCGGTCGTTGCTGGCATGCTGGCTCGCCAGGCCCTGCAACCGGGACCCGAAGCCGTGCCCGATGCCAGCGTGCCCGAATACCGCCCGGCGTTCTCGATGCGCGATATTGACGGCGATATGCGCGAGATTTCCGAATGGGATGGCCAGGTGGTGCTGCTCAACTTCTGGGCCACCTGGTGCCCGCCCTGCCGGGAGGAGATTCCGCTGTTGATTGAAGCCCGGGAACAGCTGCATGACCAGGGACTGGAGGTGATTGGCGTAGCCGCGGACGATATCGACGCCGTTCGCGCATTTGCACGCGAACTGGACATTCCCTATCCCCTGCTGGTGCACCCCGCCACCAGTCTGGAAATTGCCCGCGCCTATGGCGAGAGTCTCGGCGCACTGCCCTACAGTGTGCTCTATGATCGTGACGGACGCATCCTCGCCACCCATTCGGGCGAAATGGATCGCCAGCAACTGCAGGCGTTTCTTTCAGACGCCTTCGACGACGTACTGATTCAACACAAACCCGACTAAACCGGAGAAACCGCGCTCCCGAAAAGCCGTTATTTTGATGACATCTTGTCGCGATCTGGCGCGAACTACGACGTGACCGCTCATTTGATTTGCATTCCAGCCCGGTGCCGGGGCACAATTAACGCCAACAGGGGGCCACAGGGCCCCGTTTTGATGCCATCAAGACGGACTGCTGGAAAACCGCATGGCCGAGCTTCTGCTCATCAACGGACCCAACCTCAACCGCCTGGGCCAGCGTGAACCGGGGCTCTACGGTCGCACCACCCTCGCCGATATTGAAAATCGCCTGCATCAACAGGCCGGGGCAAGTGGTCACGATCTGCACTGTTTCCAGAGCAATGCCGAACACGCGCTGGTAGAACGCATTCACCAGGCCAGCGACGAAGGCATCGCTTTCATCCTGATCAACCCGGCGGCCCTGACACACAGCAGCATTGCCCTGCGCGATGCCCTGCTGAGCACAAGCATTCCCTTTATCGAAATTCATTTGAGCAACGTGCACGCCCGCGAGGCTTTCCGCCAGCAATCCTATCTGTCGGATATCGCCCGTGGCGTGATTACCGGGCTGGGCGCCCAGGGCTACGAGCTGGCACTGGCGGCCGCCATACACCAGCTTGAAACGGCCCCGGCGGATTAGCCCGGCCCGGCCGCGACCACAGACAAAGGCAGCGACTTATGGATATACGCAAAGTCAAGAAACTGATCGAACTGCTCGAGGAATCCGGCATCTCCGAACTCGAGATTCACGAGGGTGACGACAGCGTGCGCATCAGCCGTCATTCGACGGCGGCTCCTGTTGCAGCACCGGCCCCGGCGCCCGCACCCGCAGCTCCGGCCAGCGCGCCCGTCGCATCGACCGGCAGCGAAACGCCCGCGCCTCCTGCCGCACCGGAACCGGCCCGGGTTGAAGGCCATGAAGTCACCGCCCCCATGGTGGGCACCTTCTACCGTTCACCTTCACCCACGTCCAAGCCTTTTGTGGAGGAAGGGCAGCAGGTCAAGGAAGGCGATGTGCTGTGCATTGTCGAGGCCATGAAAATGATGAACCCCATCGAAAGCGACAAGTCGGGCACGATCGCTGCCATTATGGCCGAGGACGGCGAACCGGTAGAGTTCGGCCAGACGCTGTTCGTCATCGAGTAGGCCGCCAGCGGCCCGCATCCTGAGCGCGATCACCCGGACGGATAACATCATGCTCGACAAGATTCTTATAGCCAACCGCGGCGAAATTGCCCTGCGTGTGCTGCGTGCCTGCCGCGAAATGGGCATCCGCACCGTGGCCGTGCATTCCACCGCTGACCGCGAGCAACAGCATGTGCTGCTCGCCGATGAAACCGTGTGCATTGGTCCACCCTCCTCCGCCGACAGCTATCTCAACATGCCGGCGATCATTAGCGCCGCCGAAGTCACCAATGCCAAGGCCATCCACCCCGGCTATGGCTTCCTGTCGGAAAACGCCGACTTCGCCGAGCGGGTGGAAAGCAGCGGCTTCGTTTTCATCGGTCCGCGTGCCGAAACCATTCGCCTGATGGGCGACAAGGTCTCGGCTATACGCGCCATGAAGGAAGCCGGCGTCCCCTGCGTCCCCGGCTCCGGCGGTCCCCTGGGACAAAACGACAAGGAAAACCTGCGTCTGGGTCGCGAGATCGGCTATCCGATCATCATCAAGGCCGCTGCTGGCGGCGGCGGTCGTGGCATGCGCGTGGTGCACGAGGAAAGCGAACTGCTCAAGGCCATTGATCTCACCCGCAGCGAGGCCAAATCCGGCTTCGGCGATGACACCGTATACATGGAGCGCTACCTGCAAAATCCGCGTCACGTGGAAATCCAGGTGCTGGCTGACGAACACGGCAATGCTATCCACCTGGGCGAGCGCGATTGCTCCATGCAACGGCGGCATCAAAAAATCATCGAGGAAGCCCCCGCGCCCGGCATCAGTGATGAACAGCGCCAGCATATTGGCGATATCTGCACCCAGGCCTGCCAGCGTATTAACTATCGCGGCGCCGGCACCTTCGAGTTTCTGTTTGAGGACGGCGAGTTTTTCTTTATCGAAATGAACACCCGGGTGCAGGTCGAACACCCGGTTACCGAGATGATCACCGGCGTGGACATTGTCAACCAGCAGATTCGTATCGCCGCCGGCGAGAAACTGCCCTATCGGCAGGCGGATATTGTGGTCCGTGGCCATGCGGTGGAATGCCGGATCAATGCCGAGCACCCGCGTACTTTTGTGCCGTCGCCCGGGCGCATCAACCACTATCACGCCCCGGGCGGCCCGGGCATCCGTGTCGACTCGCATCTGTACAGCGGCTACGCGGTACCGCCCTTTTACGACTCCCTGGTCTGCAAGTTGATCGCGCATGGCGAAACCCGGGCCAGCGCGCTTAACCGTATGCATACGGCGCTGGGGGAACTGGTGGTGGAAGGGATCGAAACCAACGCCGAGTTGCATCGCATCCTGGTGCGCGACGAAGCCTTCCGCGCCGGCGGCACCAATATTCATTACCTGGAAAAAAAGCTGGCAAACAGCACGGAATGAACTGTCCGTCGCGCCGGGACTTCCAATCCCCGGCAACGGGGGCGAGAATCCCTCCCATGGCATGGTTGCAACTGTTCATTGACGCCGGTGAGCAGCGCGTGGCGCTGGAAAATGCGCTGGAAAATCTCGACGCGCTGGCCATCACCCTGCGTGACGGCGCCGACACACCGGTGCTTGAGCCCGGCCCCGGGGAAACGCCGCTATGGGCCGCGGTTGAGTTGTGTGCCCTGTTCCCCGCACAGACCGACCCGGCGCGCCTGCGCGAGGCCCTGCGCCAACAGCTGGACGTTGACATGTTGCCCGCCCATCGCTTCGAAACCCTGGTCGATCGCGACTGGGAACGGGCATGGCTGGATGAGTTCAAGCCCATGCGCTTCGGGCACCGACTGTGGGTGCTGCCGCATGATCACGACGAAACACAAACAGATGCGGCCGCGGCCATTGTCCGCCTGGACCCGGGGCTGGCCTTCGGCACCGGCACCCATCCCACAACCGCATTGTGTCTGCACTGGCTCGACGCTCATCCCCCGCGGGATATGACAGTCATCGACTATGGCTGCGGCTCCGGAATCCTGGCGCTGGCCGCAGCCCGGCTGGGGGCAGCCCGGGTACTGGCCACCGATAATGACCCCCAGGCGCTGCTGGCCACACGCGAGAACGCCCGCCGCAACGGTCTGTCCGAGCGCATCGAATGTCACCCCCCCGAAGCCCTGCAGACAGGCCGGGGCGTACTGGTGATGGCCAATATTCTTGCCGCGCCTTTGCTGGAACTGCGTCCCCGCCTGACGGAGCTCACCCGCCCCGGTGGCCATCTGCTGCTGGCCGGGATGCTGGATCACCAGGCAGCGCAGGTCCGCCAGGGCTATGCCGGCGACTTCAGCTTCGATCCACCCCGGTCTGTGGACGGCTGGACCCTGTTGACAGGCCAGCGCGAACCGGCAGAGGTCACTTGATGTATACCCGCTGCCCCAAATGCCAGGCCTGGTTCCATGTCACGGCAGCTCAGTTGCGCGTCGCCCGGGGCCGGGCCCGGTGCGGGCAATGTGAAACCGTCTTTGATGCTATCAGGCACCTGACCGATGAACTGCCGGGCGGACAAATACACGAATATACGCCGCCACCGCCGCCCCGGCGCCAGAAAAAAACCGGGCCGCAACAAGCGCTGGGGCTGGAAGCCCGGGTCGAGCTGCCGGAACGTTTCCAACCGGGCGACTGGGCCCGACGGAGCGCGCCCCGGTCACGCCGGGCCAACTTGCTGTGGGGGCTGGGCAGCCTGGTTGCCGCCGCCCTGCTGGCTGGCCAGTGGCTGGGCTGGAACCTGCCGCACTGGGCAGCGGATCCACAACAACGTGAGCGCGCAGAGCTGGTTTGCTCGGCATTGCCCGGCTTCTGGCCCTGGCCCTGCCAGTTGCCGCCGCTGATCGACTATGACCAACTGGTACTGCGTAACCATCAACTCACCAGCCTGCCCGACAATGATGCGGCTTTGCATTTCAGCGGCATCCTGGTCAACCAGGCCGGCTTTAGCCAGCCTTATCCCCTGCTGCATATTTCAATGCAAAATCATCGTGGTGAAGCCGTGGCTGTGGGTGATTTTGGCCCGGCTGACTATCTCGCGGCCCCACTGGGCGATGACCAGCAGCTTGGCCCGGCAGAGCGCGTCCCTGTCAGCCTCACCATACGGGACCCCGGCGGGCGCGCCAGCGGCTTTCGTTTTGATTTTCGCCCCCTTCATGGCCGTCGCTGAACAACGCAGAGACCAACCTGCGAGCAGTGCCGCGAAGGGCGAGCGCTGGATCACGAGGGGCTGACAACCGCACCCTGCAGCCACTAAGATGTCCGACCTGTCTCCGGAGCAAACGGTGCCTCATGCGTATCGGCCCCTGGCAACTACCCAATAACATCATTCTGGCACCGATGGCGGGAGTCACCGACCGGCCCTTCCGCCAGCTTTGCCGGCGACTGGGGGCAGGCATGGCGGTCTCGGAAATGATTACTGCCGATACCCGACTGTGGCACACGGACAAAACCCGCCGGCGCATGGATCATCAGGGTGAGAATGAACCGCGGGTGGTACAGATTGCCGGGGCCGAGCCGGAGATGCTGGCACACGCAGCACAACTTAACGTCGAACGCGGTGCGCAAATCATTGATATCAACATGGGCTGTCCGGCCAAAAAGGTCTGTCGCCGACTGGCCGGCTCGGCACTGCTTGCCGACGAAATTCTGGTCGCGCGCATTTTGCAGACTGTCACCCGCGCCGTGTCCGTCCCTGTCACCCTGAAAATCCGCACCGGACCGAACCCGGAACGGCGCAACGCCCTGCGTATCGCGCGCCTGGCCGAGGACTGCGGTATCGCCGCGCTGGCCGTTCACGGCCGCACGCGTGCGGATGCTTATCGCGGCCATGCCGAATACGATACGATAGCCGCCGTGGTGGATGCGGTGGACATCCCGGTGATCGCCAACGGTGACATCTGCTCGCCACGTGATACATTACAGGTGCTCAGCTATACCGGCGCGGCAGGGGTGATGATTGGTCGCGCCGCCCAGGGGCGACCCTGGCTGTTCAGGGAAATCGCGCATTTTCTTGCCCATGGCAGCGAAGCCCCGCCGCCGGATCCAGGGGAGATCCGGCAACTCATGCTTGAGCACCTGGACTGCCTGCACGCGTTTTACGGTGAAACCACCGGCGTGCGGGTGGCGCGCAAGCATCTGGGCTGGTACCTGCGCCAGCATGACGCAGGACCGGAATGGCGGGCGCTGCTGATGGGGCTTGACGCGGCAGAAGCACAAAAAGCTGCGGTGGCTGCACTGTTTGAGGGTCAAAGACCGCAATGGCCCTCGGCAGCCTGAACAGGCCTGAGCGCTATCAACGGGGCAGATTACGGGGAATTAATAATGCAAAAAACCCAGGCTACGGACAATGTCATCAGCCTCAGCGCCAACGCGGATGAGCCACTGAGAGTCTGCGTCGAAAATGCCTTGCGACGCTATTTCGCCGACCTCAACGGCCATGACCCGGGGGGGCTGCACACCATGGTCATGCGCGAAGTGGAGCAGCCCTTGCTGCAAATCGTGCTGGAACACACTGGCGGCAACCAGACCCAGGCCGCCGCCATACTGGGGATCAATCGCAGCACCCTGCGCAAGAAGCTGCGCCAGCATGAGCTTGACGATTAAACCGGGCAAATAAATCAGTCCAGCGCCCCGGCCTCCTCCAGCAGCCCCATCATGACGCTCGCAAAATGCCGGTACCCGTCGGCATTGGGATGAATCGGATCAGACTTGAGCTGATTGCGGCGCAGAATATATCGCCAGGCTGAATCCTCCAGCACCACGCCGTAATCCGCCGCCACCGCCGCATAAAAATCAGGCGGGCTCATGGTGATCCGAGGCTCCGGCACGGCCACCAGCACCACCTCCGCCCCGCGTTCCTGCACCAGCGCCACCATGGCCCGAAGATTGGCCTCGGTCTGAGCCAGGTCACGTCGACGCAACATGTCATTACCGCCATGGCTGATAATCACCAGCGCCGGGCGGTGCTCATCAAGCAAGGCCGGCAACCGCGCCACCCCCCCTTCAGTTTCCTCTCCGGGCACACCGGCATTAACCACCCGGCGATCAATCATTGAGGCCAGCACGGCGGGATACGCCGCATCCCGCCCGGCACCGGTGCCATAAGTGAGGCTGTTACCAAAAGCCAGCACCGCATCATCCGGTGCCAGCGGCGTCAACCCGGGCGTCTCGGCACAACCCGCCGACAACAGCGCCAGGGCCATGGCAATGGCA
>PWYF01000076.1 GCA_003567955.1 Thiotrichales bacterium | reverse complement strand
CGCCCTGGGCCAGGGTCTTGCCGTGGTCCGGGATCACCAGGTCGTAGTCGATGCCCATGGTGCGGCCAAAGCCCCGGCACTCCGGGCAGGCGCCGGCCGGCGAGTTGAACGAGAACAGGCTGGCGAAGGGCTCGCGGTAGCTGATGTCACAGGCGGCGCAGTGCAGGTCGGCGGAGAAGCGCCACGGTTCGCCGGGTTTTTTGTTCTCGTCCAGCGGATACACGGCCACGCGGTTGCGGCCCATATGCAGGGCGTTTTCGATGGCCTCCACCAGCCGGTCGCGCCGGTCGGTGGCCACGCGTACGCGGTCCACCACCACCTCGATGAATTTCTTCGTGGCGCGGTGAAAGCGGGTATGGCCCTGGCGTTCCAGCAGCGCCTGCATTTCCTGCTTGCTCATGCCCGGCGGCACGGGGAGGGTGGCCGTGACCATCACGCGGGTGTCGGCGGCTTCCTTCAGCAGGCGGTCGGCGACGCTTTCCGGGTCGTCGCGCTGCACGGGCTGGCCGCAGCCGCTGCAGTACAGCGCCGCCAGGCGGGCGTAGAGCAGCTTCAGGTGGTCGTTGAGCTCGGTCATGGTGCCCACGGTGGAGCGTGAGGTGCGCACCGGGTTGGTCTGGTCGATGGCGATGGACGGCGGGATGCCGTCGATGCGGTCCACCGCGGGCTTGTCCATGCGGTCGAGGAACTGGCGGGCGTAGGGGGAGAAGGTTTCCACGTAGCGGCGCTGGCCTTCGGCGTAGATGGTGTCGAAGGCCAGCGAGGATTTGCCCGAGCCGGAGACGCCGGTGACCACCACCAGTTCGCCCAGGGGGATGTCCAGATCCAGGTTGCGGAGGTTGTTTTGACGGGCGTTGCGGATTTGGATGGTGTTGGTCGGCATGGTGCCGGGGGGCTCCCTGGGTGGATGGGTTTGGCCTTGGGAGTATAACTGCCACAGGGGGTGGCGTGGTTAGGTTTGGGGTTGTGTTCCTCTCGCAAAGCTCGCGAAGGGCGCAAAGGGAGAGCCGCGGTAGTGCCAGCACGAGGAGTATGGAACAAGCCTCGCGGTCGATACAGACAGGTTTAAATTTTCCTTTAATATCGCCGGATTGAGGCGATATCAGGTTTGATTTTAAACCATTGCCGGAGGGGCGGGGACCTCCTTTATCTGAAAATCCGGTGATGGGTGTTCAGTTTTCAGTCGTAGAGGAGGGGCGTTTGCCCGTTAGTCTGGTTCCCAGAATCCTGCCGCAATGTGGTGAAGCCCCGTTCTGGTATCCTGTATGCAGGGTTGATTTAGAGGCCAGCGGAAAATGATGAACAGGAAGAAGGCATTACGCATTTTGCAAGACAATAAGGGTGTGCTCGCGCGTGAGTTCGGGGTGACCGATCTGGCTGTGTTTGGATCGGTGGCGCGTGATGAGGCCCACGGGAAGAGTGATATTGATGTGCTGGTGAGGTTTGACGGTCCGGCTACGTCAAGACGTTATTTCGGTGTGCAGTTTTTTATCGAGGATTTGTTGGGTTGCCCGGTGGACCTTGTGACAGACAAGGCGCTGCGCCATGAATTGCGCCCCTGTGTAGAACGTGAGGCCATACATGTCTGACCGCGAGCGCGAATGGCGGTTTTACATTGAGGATATGCTCGCTTTCGCAGAAAAGGTGTTGGCATATACCGAGGGTCTTGACCAGAAATCTTTTGTCTCTGATGGTTTGACGTACGATGCCACGCTTCGCAATCTTGAGTTGATTGGCGAGTCAGCCACGCACATTCCGGAAAGGGTTCGTACGGCACATCCGGAGATTCCGTGGCGCATGATTATCGCTACCCGCAACCGGCTCATCCACGCTTATCTTGGTATTGACGACGATACCATCTGGAGCATCATTGAGGATGACATTCCAGACCTGTTGGCAGCGCTTGGTGACCTAAAGAGAACACTCTGACGCCACCCGGTACGGGTCGCCCATTAGCCAGGAGTGCTCCCGGAACGGGCAAGCGCAAGCGACTGATATAGAAGAAAACAGGGGCCGGGTTTCGCCGAAATATGAGCCTGGAAGGCTCATTTTGGTGCCAAAAATCGGAGTACTGGGACAGCCATTACTAAATCGGAGTACTGGGACAGCCATTACTTGATTGATGCTGGGACAGCCATTACTTGATTGATGAGTTGCTGCCCTTTTCGGGCGTTTCACTTATTCAGTTTTGCTCCTGGGGCTGTTTCCGAGGCGTTTGATTCTGTTGTTTGGGCGAAAAGGCCTGGATTTGAGGGTGGCGGGCGATAGGGGGCTGTCCGGCGTTGTTGATGCTGGGACAGCCATTACTTTATTGATGAGTTGCTGCCCTTTTCGGGCGTTTCACTTATTCAGTTTTGCTCCTGGGGGTGTTTCCGAGGCGTCTGACCCGGTTATTTGGGCGGAAAGGTCTTGATTTGAGGGTGGCGGGGAATAGAAGACCTTCCGGTGTTGTTATAGCCGGACAAGATGCCAGGAATGGTTGCTCTGTTGGGTCGGTCAGGGCACGGTGGCGGGCCCGAACAGTCGTCGGGCGGCGCTGATCCCTTTGAAGAAGTGCTGGCCGTAATGTGCGGCGGCGTTTTGAATAGCCTCCACGCGCCCGGCCAGGCGCTGGAAGGGATAATCCGAGCGCTTCAGACTGTGTAGATAGGCTTCGGGGTCCACTCCAAGCCGTTGCAGGATCGGGGGCAGGTTCGCCGGTATGGCCCCGCGCTTGTCTTCGCGTACCGCCCGGCCGCTCCAGTCCACCAGTGCCAGGTAGTCGGTCAGGCCAAACGGTAGATGATCCGGCCCATCGCGGCGCTCATTGCCGCCGAATGGCAGCAACTTCACCCCGATATCCGCCTCGCCGGAGTGTGTGTCATCAGCAGAGTGGGTTTTCTGTTCGATTAGCCCTGCATGAGCATGTAGCCGGGCCTGTATCGAGGTGAAATCAGAGCTTTCCGGTGTTTCGGCAATGCCGGCCCGCACCGGGTTGAGGTCCACATAGCTCATGCAGGTTAAAAGCGCTGCTTCATCGAGCAGGGCCTGACTCTTGTAGCGTCCTTCCCAGAATCGGCCCGTACATTGATCCTCGGCATTGGCCTGGCGGGCCAGGGGTTCATTCAGGCTGCGCATGAACCAGGACAATTCGCCCAGCCGCTGGCGCAGCAAATCAACGCACTGGCGCATCTTGTGTTTTGCCGCCGGGCCCGTGAGTAGGCCGTTGCGATAGTTCTCGATCACCCGTGGCAATGAATACAGGTTTTCCCAGCGCTCAATGACTTCTTCATCAGACCACTGTTCGGCCATCTTGCGGTTGATCCGTACCACCAGATGATAGTGATTGGACATCACCGCATAGGCGCACACCTCAATGGCAAAAGTGCGGGAGACCAGCGCCAGTCGATCAACCAGCCATTGCTTGCGATGCTCATAGCTGCGCCCGGTCAGGGTGTCGTGGCCACACAGAAAGGCGCGGCGCACACAACGGCAGATGCAGTGGTAGTAGGGGGTAATAGAAGGATCAACGAGCTGGCTTCTTGCCCGGGTCATCTTGGCCTCCTTGCCAATGCTGTCCATGCGTACAGTTCAAGCTACGCCCGGAGCAGTGTATTGTCAATCAAGTAATGGGTGTCCCCGTTCTGCCCATTCAAACTGATATCGCCCCGCGGAGCGGGGTCAAAGCATATCCAGCGTGAGCAACACACGGCGCTCCCCCGGGG
>PWYF01000214.1 GCA_003567955.1 Thiotrichales bacterium | reverse complement strand
CCGTAACGCTCCCCCAGCTGCTGCAACAGCGCCGCATCCGGGTGCCCATTCACCTGCAACCAGAGCTGCCCATCCGTTTCACCGGGCGCGGGACATTCCGCCACCGAGGCCAGCGTGCGATCTTCAAAATCACGGGCGGAATAACGCAGCAGGCGCAAGCGGGCCGACGGGCTGTCAACCGGCGGCGAGGTCAGGGTGCCCGGCGCCGTCCCCGGCGTATGATATCGCTTGAATCGCATCGCGCACCCTCTGTTACTCCTGCACAATTATACTAACGTGCCCACGCCACACCGTGTTAATAAACATTAAGGAAACGGTGATTAATTCGTCACGCCTCAGCAGGCCCTGAGAGGCATTGCCAACGTTTCCTTAAACAGGCAGGAGCTCTGAGACCTCAAGGTGGAGAGTCAAACATGGACGAACAACAACGCAAACGACTTGGTTTCATGATCGGCCTGCCCCTGATGCTGGTTTTCATGATTGCAGGCGCTATGGGCGCCTGGAAGGGAGGTAGCACCTTGTGGCTGGATTACACGCTTGAACGCCATGGCCACACCACCACGGCGAAAGTGACGCGTTCCGTATCAAGACGCTCAGGCGGACAATCCCAGAGAAAACGCCAATGGCGAGACGTGACCTACGAATTCGCTACCGCTGACGGCACCTGGCGAAGCACAGTCGAAATTGCTGTTTACCAGCGACCACCCCAACAGGGCAACGAGATCATTATTCACTATCTCCCGGAAAACCCTGGCTACAACTGGCCACTGCAATACAGTCGCAACGAATGGGGATGGCTTGCCGCCAGCACAGGTTCGCTGGTGGCCCTTTTTTCAGCTTTTATCATATCCGGCATGATAATCACGCGAGTGCGGGAGAGAACCAGCCAGGGCAGCGCTGGCTGAAACTACCGGATATCAAGATTGGTTTTCATGCTGAATGTCGGGATCTCAAAACCCGGATCATTGTACTGATAGGTCCAGCGGGGGGATTCGTTGTATATCTCAACCTTTCCCGGTCCATAGCTGCTCAAAGGGGCCAGCTCCCCCCTGGACTTTTCAATATTGTAACAATCATGCAATTTGCGCAGATAAGCCGGCAAGTCATGGGGAACCTCAACCACCGCCGGGGTTTTAATCGTCTTATTCGGAACAGTTGCTGTTTGTGACTTGATCAATGTCTCAGCCACACTCGGCTCGGGATCAACACCAAAGTATTTTGAATACACACCCAGTATTTCTTTATAAAACGGAGCGGGATCATCAAATATAAACTTGACTTCATCATTGCTCCACTCGAGCCCCGCAAACTGTTTCCTCAAAAAACCCGGCTTTTTATAAATTATTTCGTTTATAAAGCGTTTGCTTAAAGGAAACTCCTCCTGGTCATCAGAAGCAAGGCGCATCCATTTATCCATGAACTCGGAGCTTTTCACGCCATAATCAAGCTGCATGACATAGAAAATATGTCTCGCAATACCGGTCCTTACAAAAAAGCGGTAGCAGGCAACGTAATAGTAAATATCCCAGAATTCCTCTTCGCTGAAGCTGTAGGTTGAGCTTACAAGATTATTTTCATCAACTTTTATCTTGTATTTCTCCATGTACTCCGGATCAGCCATGGGGGAGTTCGGCATAACCTGGCAAAGAAATGTGATCGCCAGCACTTTTCGATCAAAAACAAACTGCAAGTCCCGTTTAATGGTCTCCAGGGTCTGACCCGGCAGCCCAATCATAATGTCCGACTGAATACTCATATTTTTGGAATGATAAAAACTTATCATTTTCTCGTATTCTTCAGTCCGGATATTTGAGCGCTCGATATTGTCGAGTATGTTTTCATCGACCGTCTGCATCGCCACCTGGGCCTGTTCTGTCAGGCCGGCTTCCCAGAGAATATCCATGATCTCAAGGAGTCTTGGCTTGGCGACCTTCGCATTTGAATAACCAAACACCTTCGGATAGCCATATTTCTCTTTCATTTCCACGCAAAATCTGGCTATCTCCACATCACGCTCGAACATACCGAAATTGGCATCACATACGCCGATCGTCGATATTTTTTTACTGGCCGCATACTCGATATCCGCAAGAACCCGCTCCAGCGGAATTTTCCTGACCTTTGACATCGTAGCGCCGCCCCAGTCGCAAAAGGTGCAACCATAGGGACAGCCCCGATTGGACTCCACGGGCGCCAGATCAGCCCCCTCAATCCAGTGATCAAACTCACCGGTCACATATGGCGAAGGGAATTCCTCAATATTTCTGGGCTGCACAGCCCCCTGGCCCTGAATCACCTGGTTATCGGAATCCTTGAACGCAACGCCAGGAATATGCTGTAAATCAATATCATGCAGCCAGTCTCCATGCCGATCTGACTCGCCAATTACCTCAAGGACAGCAGCCAGCGCCAGTTCACCTTCGCCCTTGATCGCAACATCAAACGGGCTGGCAGCAAGAAACATCCCGGTTTCTGCGGGTCTTCTCGGCACATGGGGTCCACCAATAATGACAAGACAACCAGGGAATCTCTGCTTCACCTCACGGGCAAACTTTTCGTTTTGTTTGAAATTCCATATGTAGTGGGAAAGCAGAAAGACTTTCGGAGAGTGCTTGTCCAGGCCCTCCAGGAAAGCGGGTATACCAGATTCCAGCAGAGGGGTGACTCGGCCAAATTCAATATGTGCCTTTAATGCACCGTCGTTGTGCACCCTGGCATAGGCCATCAGGCACCCCAGGGGGTAGGGCGCATTACCCACAGACAGGGTGGAGGTGCCATCTGCACCCAAAGGCACTGGTATTAAATGTACTTTTTCCATGCGCCTAGCACCTGTAACGAACGAATATCGGAAAACGCATATGGCTGCTTGATCCCCATAATCCGCCCATTTCGTCACGTTCATTAACAGACCCCCAAGGGTCTGTTCAATCAAGCCACGTAACCTATGAATCCTGTTTATAATAGAGGTAACCGGCCATACCACTCCTGGCCGAACCACATTATCACGCTAACAACCCGATAAGGCATGCATCCTTCAAAAGCGCGCAAACTACCGAAAACCAGCTCCCCCGGTGAGATCAGCGGTGATAATCACCCGCACGCTCGGGTTGGTAAGTAATTTCCTCGACATACACTTTCAACATACCGCCGCCCGGTTTGGGCCACTCGATCTCATCACCCTGGGACAGGCCCAGCATGGCACTGCCTACCGGCGCCAGAATGGAAATGGTCTTGCCACTGTCATCCATATCCCTGGGATAGACCAGCGTGAGCGTGAATTCTTCCTGTGAGGATGTGACCCGGAAACGCACCGTGGAGTTCATGGTCACCACGTTCGGCGGGATCTCCTCGGATTCAACAATATCCGCGCGATCAAGCTCCGCCTCCAGCTCTTTCTTGCCCGCAAAAGCACTTGAAGGCATCGAAGCCAGCAGATTTTCCAGCCGATCAGCATCACGCGAGCTAAGCACCACCCCCGGTTTCGTACTCATAATCCATTCTCCAGAAACCATATCAAACATGACATGAGCCGACACCACAGCAACTGCCATCAGGCCCCGTCATCTCATGGATAGTTAATTCAGAACACCCGGACACTCATGGTGCCATACCCGGACGCTAAAGGCCCGCCGTCAACCCGCCTCGATACGAAGCGTGGCCAGCTCGGCTTCAGTCTCCGGTTCCAGGGGCAGGCCGGCGCTGTTG
>PWYF01000125.1 GCA_003567955.1 Thiotrichales bacterium | reverse complement strand
GGGCCGCGCGGGCCTCGCGTTCGTGTTCCAGCGCGGTGAGCTGGGCGTCATACACCTTGCGCCGCTGTTCGTTGATGCGGGCGGCGATGGCGAAGGACAACAGAATCACCAGCAGGGTAGAGCCCAGCTCAACGGCGTTCTCGGTAATCAGGTTTTGCGGCAATACCGCAGTACGGTTGCCGGCAAAGGCGATACCGCCAACCAGCAGGGCGCCCCAGGCGAAGAGGTAATAACGAAAGGGTGTTCCCAGCTCACGCAGTCCGTAGGGGCTGGTCAGCAGGGGCAGGGCGCAGGCCATGACCGCCCCCGCGATCACGATGGTCAGCATGGTCAGGTAATCGGCGAAGACGACAGAAGCCAGCATGACCGCCGGGATCAGCAAGGCCAATTTGGTGCTGGTGCGCAGTACAGAGGCGGTGCTGCTATGGCCCAGGCGCAGGAAATCATAAGTAAACAGCAGGCCAAATGCGATGGTCAGACTGAGAAACAGCCCGATGGCCCGTTGATTCCATCCGGGGGACTCGGGCCAGAAATACTGGAAGGTGTAGCCATCCAGCGTGGCCACAAACAGGGGCAGTGACACCACCAGCCCCACATAGTAGAGAAAGCTGCGTTCGCGTACGCCGAAGAACATCACCAGGTTGTACAACAGGATAATCAGCATGGCGCCGAAATACAGACCGGCCACCATTTGCCGGGTCTGATCATGGGTAATGAAGGCGTTCTCGCTCCAGAGTATCAGCGGCAGTTCCATTGCACCGCTGGTACGGGCATTGATGTAGATGTCCCGTGTCTCTCCGGCCGGCCAGCTCAGCGGGGTGACAAAAAAGTGATGTTCAAGGGGGCGCTCCCGGAAGGGTAGCCGGTCACCCATGATGTGCGATTCGAGCAGGTTGCCCTGCATATCCAGCACATGGATTTCAATATGATCCATGGTGGCATAGGCGATTTCCAGCAGTTGGCGCAGCGGCTGGTCACCGGTATTGGTGGCGCGAAAACGAAACCAGTGGTCAAAATGGCCCAGCCCCATGCTGATGTTTTTTTCTTGCACGGGCCGCCAGTCATAGGGTGCCGCAAGCACTTCGGCCAGCCTCATTCCCGTGACAGGGGCTTCGAGCTGTTCAATATGGCCGACCAGTGTTGTCCGGTCGCTGTCGGCATCCAGCGCCAGCACGGGTGCGTCGCCATGGGCAGGGCAGGCAAGAACAGCCAGCAGTATGGCAAGCAAATATTGCCGCCACTGTGCTGTTATCAGAATCGTGAAATTTCTTGCCTGCATGAAGGGGGCCTTTTGTCCTGCAGCTTCAACCCGCGCAAACAGGATAACCTGTCTTGTTAATGTTTTTGAATCGTCACGCCAACATCCAGACAGCGGTCGATTTCCCGCTCTACGCGTTCAAGACTGTGGGTCATCCCGGCCGTGGTCACTCTGCCATCCCGTAGCAGGGCTTCCATCTCTGCTACTGCCTCACGCAGGGCGACAAGACCACAGAATGCTGCTGTCCCATGCAGGCGGTGGGCGTTATCAAACGCCAAATCGACATTGTTGTCGGCAAAGGCGTGGCGCAGGGCCTGCCGTTGTTCGAGCAGGTCACTACGCAGCATCTCCGGACTGATTGTCGGCGCCGGCCGATCATCAACAGTGCTGGATATCGGGATGGGTGCGCGTCCGCAACAACGCAACAGCGTATTGACCAGTGTGGTCTCGTCCACAGGCTTGGTCAGGCAAGCCCGGATGCCTGACTGGCCCAGCTTGTCATCCTGGCCGGCCAGGGTATCGGCTGTCAGGGCAATAACGGGCACAGGCATTTCCTGGCCTTGTCGTGCCAGCAATTCAGCCGCGGTTTCGATGCCCCCGAGGCCGGGCATGTGAATATCCATCAGGATGCCGTCGTATTGTTGTGTGGTGCACAGGGCGAGGGCACGATGACCATCGGCAGCCTCTTCGGTGGTGGCCCCGTGTCGTTGCAGCATGATGGCTGTGAGTGAGCGATTGGTGGCGTTATCGTCCACAATCAATATATGCAGCCCTGACAGGGCTGTTTTGGTGGATTTTTGTTGTTTCGACGCATCAGGCGCCTGTCTGTTCGGGCCTGGCGCAGTGGCTGATGCGTCAAGCAGTCGCTGAAGTTCCCGACTCCACTGTTCACGGGGGGCGAGAGTGGGCAGACAAAGACTGGCGCCGGCGTCGTAGAGTGCTTTATGCAGGGCCGCCCCGGTGGCATGAACCAGCACTACGACCGGTGAAACCGCGCTCAACTGGCGCAGCGAGTGCAGTATCTGGTGGTCATCACAGTCGGCGGCGGTCAGTTCCACTACAAATGCGTCCTGGGTCTGCATACGGGCAAGTGCCGCCAGACTGGCGCCAGGGCTGACCCTGGCGCCCAGCGCTTCCAGTCCATGTTGTCGGGCGAGTCTGGCCAGTCGCGCAGGTGCATACAAACCCACACGTCGACCTTCCAGCAGTGGCCGGCTCGGGGGTGGGCCGGGCGTGGGCGCTGTTTTTTGCAGTGGCACGCTGAACCAGAAACGAGAGCCTTCGCCCGGCTTGCTGTCAAAGCCGATCTGCCCCCCCATGGCCCGAATCAGGCGCTCGCAAATGAACAGTCCCAGACCGGTGCCGCCAAACTCTCGAGTAATGGAATCATCCGCCTGGCTGAAGGCGCCAAAAATCCGTTGGCGGTCCGCCGCTGCAATACCGGTGCCGGTATCCGTAACGCTGACCGCCAGGGTAACCGTGTCATCGCTTTCAGCCTCGCGCATGACACGAACGCTGATCTGACCGCTGTGAGTGAACTTGATGGCATTGGCCACCAGATTGGTCAGCACCTGGCGAAGTCGCACCGGATCCCCCCGAAGCTGCTCCGGTACATCGCTGTAGATCATGTGCGTGAGTTGCAATTGCTTTTCCCAGGCCTGCGGGGCCAGCAGGCCAAGACAGTCCTCAATCATTTCATGCAGACTGAAAGGGCGGTTTTCGAGCACGATGCGGTCGGCCTCGACCCGGGAGAAGTCCAGAATGTCGTTGATAATATGCAGCAGGCTGTCAGCGGAACTGCGAATAATACGGGTGTATTGCCCTTGTTCGGCATCCAGCGCGGTCTGTTCAAGCAGCCGGCTGAAGCCGACAATGCCATTGACCGGGGTGCGGATCTCGTGGCTCATGCGGGCGATAAATCCGGACTTGCCACGGTTGGCCTCTACTGCTCGCCGGCGGGCAATATCCAGTTCCGCGTGCTTGATTTCGAGCTCCTCCAGGGTGGTGCGCAGGTCGGATGTGGCCTGGTCAATCTGACTGCGAAGGTCGCGCCTTGCCGTTTGCATGGCATCGGCCATCGCGTTGATGTCGCGTTCAAGTGAACCCAGTTCGCCGCCGGAGCGCTCAGTTACCCGACGGTATAGTTGCCCTTCACGCAAGGCGCGCACGGTTGCCGCCAGGTGCAGAACCGGGTCACTGATACCGCGGGCGATACGCAGCCCCAGCAGGATGCTGGCCAATAGCACAAGCAACAACAGCATGCCCCCGGTGAGGCCGACCTGTAGCTGTTCAGCGCGCATCGCCCCGGGCGAGAGTGTCAGTTCAACCTGACCGACACGCCCGGCCTGGCCCGTCGCCAGTTGTGCCGGTGTGGCCATGCCTACGGCCGCCACAAAGCGTCTGTCTTCCATCCGGGTGTGCCGTGTCAGCAGACTTTGGAGCCAGGGC
>PWYF01000091.1 GCA_003567955.1 Thiotrichales bacterium | reverse complement strand
GCAATCTGGCCGAGATCCAGGATCTGGTGGCGCAGGGGATGGTGGTGCGTACGCGGGCTGATTCCCCCACCGGGGAGGTGCGCAGTGGTGATACGACCCGGCGTGATGCCGCCCTGATGAGCGGCGCGCAATGGATCAGCACGGATTACCCCGAGCCCAGCCAGATCGAGAGCATTTTTGAGCCGCCTTTTACCGACTACATCGTGGAAATGCCCGACGGCGGGGTCATGCGTTGTAATCCGGTGACGACCTGGCCGGGTTGTGAGGATACCCTGCTGGAGCCGCAATGAGCAGTTGCTGATTCCGGGTGATGACACGAGGCGCTTTTCGGCCTTGTGTCTGATGAGGTGTCGTCGTGGTGCTGTTGCCGGGGTCGCCGCTTTCTGCGGGCAGAGCTGGAGACAGGGATGAATCAACAACAACACGTTGCTTCCGGACAGCCCGCGGAGTCGCGGCGCTTGCCGGTGTCGGTCGGGGATCATGTCTGGTGGCTGTTGCTGGGGGGCGGACTGCTGCTGGCGCTTGTCTACGTGCTGCTCCCGTATGGGGAGTTTGCCAGCGCGCTTTATGTGGCAGTCAGCTTTATGGCCGCGCTTGCCATTGCTGTGGCCGTGTTGTGGCGCAGGCAGCTTTACCGCCCGGTTGCCTGGGCTCTGATCGCGGGTGCGCTCGGCATGGCAACCGTGGGGCATGCCGTCTGGTACTGGCTTGACTGGCAAGGTCGGGAACCGTTTCCTTCCCTGGCTGATGCATATTATCTGGCGGTGTACCCGCTGTTCATGGCTGCGTTGTGGGTACTCGGCCGCCATCGTGACTATGACGATGGTGCGCTCAGTGATGCCATGATTGTGGGGGTGTCGGCGGGGGTGCTGGGCTGGGCGGTATTGATCGCGCCCTATTGGGATGCTCCGGGCCTGGGTATGGGTCAGTTGATTGTCTCGACTGCTTACCCTGTCGCTGATCTGATCCTGTTACCCATGATTCTTCGGCTGGTGTTCCTGCAGCGCACCGGCATCAAGGCGCATCTGTTCCTGTTGCTGGGAATGCTCGCTTACCTGGTTGCGGATTTGTTCTATGCCCATGGCAACCTGACCGGCTGGTATGCACCCGGCGGTGGCACGGACGGCCTGTGGCTGGTCGCCTATGCTCTGTTCGTGGCGGCAGTATGGCATCCCTCAGCCCGGATCAAGCCGCGCTCCATGGTTTCCAGCTTCGAGTTGTCGAGCCGGCGGCTCTACCTGTTGGGGATGGCCTCCATAGCCGTCCCCGCGGTGATATTGTTTACTGCGGGTACTGATGTGGAGATTGTCCGGATTGCGGCACTGGCCTCGATCTTCCTGTTCCTGCTTATTATGCAGCGGATGGCCGGCCTGATCCGGCAGACGCGGGAGCAGGCTGAAGCGCTGGAGCGGTTGTCGAATACCGATCCACTGACCGGCGCGGGCAACCGCCGGTTTCTCGATATTGCCCTGGAGCGCGAAATGGCCAGTGCCGAGCGGACCGGAAAACCCCTGAGCGTGGCATTTGTGGACCTCGATCACTTCAAGCGCTTTAACGATACCCACGGTCATGGCGCCGGTGACCGCCTGCTTGAGGAGTTGGCAAGCGTTTGGCGCGATACGCTGCGACCCGCGGATACTTTGGCCAGGATCGGTGGCGAGGAGTTTGTCGTGGTCATGCCCAACACGGCAGTGGGCAACGGGCAGATTGCGGTGGAGCGCCTGCGGGCACTGGTGCCCTATGGCCAGACATGTTCGGCGGGGATTGCCGAGGTCCAGCCAGGTGAGCAGGCGGATGAGTTCCTGGAGCGCGCCGACCAGGCGCTCTACCAGGCCAAGGGCCAGGGTCGTAACCGGAGCGTTATAGCAGAGCGGGTTCTGAAACCCGTCTCGGAGTAGCGCATCGGTTCCGGCCGCCGTTATTCTTGCGCGTGGGCCACCTTTACGCCGGTTCCTGCTTTCCCGAAGGCTTTGTCAGGGCCGGATATCGCGCAGGGCCTGGCGGCGCTCGTCAATCTGGCGCTGGAAGTCTTCCAGTTGCGCTTCATAGGCGGCGAGGGCATCAAGTTCTGACTTGATTTCGGCACGCAGCCGCCGCTCCACTTCCTCGCGGGTTGCGGCCAGCTCGCGGCGCACTTCATCCCCCAGCGCCTGCATGATGATCCGGTCAAGGTCGGAGTTGACGCTGATCTGCGGGCTGCGCAGGGTGCCGCCCAGGCCCAGATCCAGCCTGAAGGCGCTGATTCCCTCAATGGCATTGGCAACCCGGCGTACCGTGCCGGAGGCGTCTGCGCTGCCGGCGCTGAAGCGGGCCTGCTCAAAGCGGGTGTTGACCGAGGAATCCAGCCGCCGTTCGGTGACCACCATATTGCCGGTGATGTCGGCCCGGCTTTGTTCCAGCACGATGGGCAGGCGGCTGCTGTCAGACAGAGTCGCGTTGTTGATGGCAAGGCCGTTGAGGGAGAAATCCAGCTCATCGCGTGACGGGGCATCGCGATGGTCAAAGCGCCCGTTAACGGTGAGTTCCACGCCGGCTTCATTGCCGCCTTCGATGGCCAGGGTCATGGGGCGGCCCCAGACAGCCGGCTCATGGGTGATGTCACGGATCTGGCCGCTGAAACGGATGGGCTGCTCCGCGATTTCAATAACGCCGTTGACGGCGGCGCGCTTGATTAAGAAGCGCGGTAGCGGCTCTTCTTCAGGAAAACGGATGTATTCTCCCTCGCCGCGGGGCGGGCGCGGCGGCTCATCGCGTTTGCGTCCGGCCAGATGGGTCGAGGCGAACTCATAGGCCGCCAGTGCCTGTTCGACCTGGCCGGTGAGCTCCTCACCCAGCAGGGCGCGGGTGAAACCTTCCAGGCCATCGTCCAGGCCCATGCCGGAGACCAGGCGGCGGGATTCGCGGCCGGGCAGGGCACGGGCCTGACGGTTCAGCTCGCGCAGGGTCTGGCGGTCGTCCTGCAGCCGGTCGTCCAGGCTGCGGATGGTGTCGAGATCACGGTCAATATCGCGGGTGAGCTCACGGATGCCGGCCGCCTGGCGCAGGGGGTCGCGGCGTTGCAGCTCGCGCCAGCGATCGCGATAGCCGTCCACGGTAGCGCTGCCGGGCAGGCGCTGTATGTGTTCGTCCCAGCCCGTCTCAATGGCGCGGCCCTGGTTGTCGATCTCATCAAGCTCACGCTCGATATTCTCCCGACCCTCGGCGGCCAGATCGCCCGGGTCGGGCATGTCGGCCAGCCCCGGTAACAGACGGGTGATGTCGAAATCATCCGGCTCTTCGTCGGTACGGTCACGGGCGAAAATGCGCCGCTCTATGGCGCCGCTTTGCGCGCGCGGAGTGTTAAAGGCCAGGTCTTCCACCGCCAGATTCTCGGCCACAAACTGCCGGCGCAGCAGGGCCCAGCCGTCCAGCGCAAATTCCATGCGCCCGGCCTCGAACAGATTGCTCATGGGTGCTTCCGGATTGGTGACCTGCAAGCGATCCAGGGTCAGGGCGGGCCCGCCCCAGCGCCAGGTGACGCCGTCCAGCTCCACCTTCGCCCCCACGGCCTGGGTACCGGCGAATTCGATGCCGCGTTTGATCAGCGGGTTGGTGGCGAGCCATGCGAGCAGCAGGATGGCGATAAACAGGCCCAGTCCCCACCAGCGTATCCATTGCGTCATTGCCAGGCTCCCTCAGGAACGGTAACGGTTGACAGTGTTATAGGCGCTGAAGAGTTTATTGCCCCACTTGTTGCCCTTGAACGCCAGCATGATGCGCGAGCGCAACACCCGCTCACGCAGCCGCTCGCGATAGTTGCGCACCAGGAACGTAACCAGGAAATAAAGCGGGATGGCCAGAATTGCTGCCATCACCACACTGCCCAGCACCAGGGTGTTGTTGAAACCGATAAAACGCCAGAAACCGCTGTTATACAGGCTGGTCCACAGGCCCTCCAGCGCGCTGGTTTGCAGCAGCGCCAGGCCGAAGTCATGCATATAGGGGTCGAGCAGCCAGGCGATGCCGCTGAACAGCGCCAGGCTGACCAGGAACAGGCTGAGGTTGACCCGCATCACCAGCACCAGGAAAAGTATGAACAGATTATGCGGTGAGCCCAGCGGCGAGAGCCCCATGAACAGCGCCAGGATCACCGCCGCCGCAATCTGCGCCGGGGCGGTTTCGGAATTCAGCACCCTGAGAATACGCGCGATGATCGATATCACGTGGCACTTTCCTCTTCAGGTGGTACTCGGTGAATCAGTCTGCCCCAATAGTGCATCAGTTCCCGACGAAAATCATCGCCTGTCTTGATGCTGCGATGCCAGCCCATCCACCCAAACGCATGGAGCGCGGCAAAGCCGCGCTCCAATATGTCTTAAGACCTTAGACTTAAGACTCAGGGTTTATAACACCCGCGCGCAGCGCGGGATCACCAACTGTAACCGACCATAATCGCCCAGTGATGAGCGTCGATGTCGTCCTTTTCATCAAACAGTTCGACTTCGGCGATCGAATAACGGTACATGGCGCCCACATTGATGCGACCGATGATGCTGTAATAAGCGCCCACGGTGGCATAGCCGCCGACCGTGCCGTCACTGTCATCGCCGCCGCCATCAATATCCACATAAGCAGAGGTCAGGTTCAGGCCGGCACCCAAAAAGGGATGGAAGTCCGAGCCGGTGGGGATAACGAACCGTCCACCCACGCCCAGTTCCAGAGTTGACACATTGACATCAGTGCCGCCAACTTCCTTGGTGCGGCCGGCCAGCAGCAGATCCACCGCCAGCCGAATCGGGGCACCCCCGAACTGGAAATCCGACATCACGCCAAACAGACCGAGATGACGTGGCCTGAGTTCATCATTATCAATCTGCTTGGTGCCCAGCACGCCGTTGACGCTGCCGCTGAAGCCGCCGGCCTGTACCGGCCCGCTGATGACAAGAAGCATGGCCATAGCGCCTGCAGTAAAGAGTTTTTTCATGTTTTCCCCCTGGAGATACGAAGCCTGGAAATCAGGCTGGATTCCCTGTCAGTAAGCTTACCCTAGCATTCTGACACCTGCGGGCAAGCCTTGTGGGGGGCATGGCGCGAAACCGGAGAAATTGACACTTAAGTGAGAAACGGGTTCACTGGGCAAATCAATAATAAAAACAAGGGTGAAGCGATGCCGGAGTCAACAGGCCGGATGCTTTCCGGGCAGATTCCGAATCTGGTTGAGTGGCGGCGGGGGCCAGGTGCGACGCGGCGTGTGTTGCTCGCGGCCTTGCTGCTGACAACGGCGATTGTCGGTGTCGGGGCGGTGGTCTATTCCACCGGGGGCACGGCCTACACCTGGCCCTATCTGATGATTCTGCCGATCCTGGTGGCTGCGGCGCTCTTCCAGGTCACAGGCGGGGTGGTTGCGGCACTGGCGGGTGGCCTGGTGCTGGGGCCATTTATGCCCCTGGAAGTCAGCGAGGGCATGACCCAGAGTACGCCCAACTGGTTGTTACGGATGGGAGTACTGGTTGGCATCGGGGCTTTCGCCGGGTTGCTGTTCAGTATCGTGGCCCGGCAGATGACCCGTTTGCAGGAATATGCACGGGTTGACCCCCAGACCGGTCTGCCCAGTGAGTATGCGCTGGAACAGGCGCTTACGCAGCTGATGGTGGCCGGGGAGAATTCCCGGAGTGACGTGCGTTGTTATCTGCTGGCCGTATATATCAATAATTACGGCTCCATCACCACCCTGCTGGGACCGGACAATACGACCGGGCTTATCCGCAGCGTGGCACGGGAGCTGGACGGCCTGGCCGAGGGCCGTGGCAAAATCTTCCAGACCGGCACCGATCAGCTGGTTTTACTCTTGCAGACGAATAGACGGGAAGTGCTTCGCAGTGCCCGTGAGGCCATTGCTGCGGCACAGGGCCCGCACCGGATTGGTGGTGAACAGGTCTATGTCGATGTTCATGTCGGGGCGGCCGCCTACCCTTTCCATGAGGCCGATGAGCCGGTGATGTTGATTCGCAAGGTCAAGGCCGCCATGTTTCTGGCCCGCGAACAGGATCGGGCCTATGCCACCTATGACCGGAGCCTGGATGAAGCCGGTCAACGTCAGTCCACCTTGCTTGGCAAGCTGCGCCCGGCGATCGAGAGCAACCGGCTTGAGCTGCACTACCAGCCCAAGCTGGATATGGAAAGCGGCGAGGTCGTCGGGGTGGAAGCGCTGGTGCGATGGCCGAGGGGAGACGGCTCACTTACCCCGCCTGGAGAGTTTATCCCGCCAGCCGAGCAGAGCGGCCTGATTCATCCGTTGACCCGCTGGGTGATCGAGGCCGCGCTGGAGCAACAGGCATTATGGCGTTCGCGGGGTATCGGGCTGGCGGTGGCTGTGAACATTTCGCCGCGTAATTTTGGGGATGAGGAATTTCTGCCCTTTGTGCGCGAGGTGTTTCACGACTACAACCTGGCTCCGGGTGATCTGGAGCTGGAAATCACGGAAAACGCCCTGATGCGTAACCCCGGGCAGGTGGCGCGCATTGTCAATGAACTGGCCGAACTCGGTATTGCCTTCTCCATCGATGATTTCGGCACGGGTTATTCCTCGCTGGCCTACCTGGAACAGTTGTCGGTTGAAACGCTCAAGATTGACCAGACTTTTGTGCGTCAGATTGAGGGTCCGGGCAATGCGCCGATTGTGCGCGGCAGCATTCTGCTGGCGCACAGCCTGGGCCTGAAAGTGGTTGCCGAGGGCATCGAAACCGACGCTGTGGCCGATACACTGCGTGAGATGGACTGCGATGTGGGGCAGGGCTAC
Source organism: Thiotrichales bacterium (assembly GCA_003567955.1). Taxonomy (GTDB): domain Bacteria; phylum Pseudomonadota; class Gammaproteobacteria; order UBA5335; family SLRW01; genus SLRW01. The sequence goes on along the minus strand of PWYF01000091.1, from coordinate 9,088 downwards.
GGCTTTTGCCGTCCGCAACCCGCCGCAAAACTGGAGCAATGGCTGACCGATTACCGCCCCCTTCACTGATACCAGTTTAGCCGGCGCAAAGCCGGATCCGGGAAGGAGTAACCCCGGTGGCGGTCCCTCGCCCCGAGACAAAGCCGCCTGCTTAAAACCTAAAACCTAAAACCTAGGACCTAAAACGCCCGCGCATAGCGCGGGTTTACCAGCGATTGCCGAACATGAGGGCGTAATGATGCCCGCCCGCCCGGGTTCTGAATTCGGTTCCCTCCAGCTCCAGTTCCACATCCGCGCGGGTATAGCGATAAACCAGGCCGAGGTTGAAGCCGTTATCGAAATTCCAGAAGGCGCCGGTGGTGAAATAGCGCCCCAGTGCCGTATCGCCGTCATCATCGACATCATCCCGATCCACGCCCAGGGCGTTAAAGCTCAAGCCGGCGCCGACAAAAGGCAGGAGATCAGTGTCCGGGATCCGGAAATCCTTGCGCACGCCGAAACCGAGTTCAAAGGTGCCAACATCGACATCCACGCCACCGATTTCTTTGGTATCCCAGGCAAACAGCCCGTCTATGGCGAGGTTGAACGGCCACTCGGCGACATTGAAGTCGTACATGATGCCGATCAGGGTGAGATTGCGGTGGTCAATGTTGTCGTTGTCGATACGCTTGGCGCCAATTATCCCGTTGACGTTGCCGCTGTAGCCGGATTCGGCGTGGGCCGGCGTCACAGCCAGCAGCAAAAGCATTGCCATGGCCAAGGTGATGCGTGTTTTCATGTTTGTCCCCCTCAAGTTATTGTCTCGCTGCGTTTTTTATTATTGCTGACAATCTATCTCTTTTTTTTGGGGCGGGGGCAACCCGCCTGCCGACAAGCGGTAGCGGGACATTGAATGGGCGCGATAAATGACCGGGGCGGGGGAGCGGTTCCCCGGATTATGTCAGCTGTTAAGTACAATGCCGGATCGTCGGGAGGGTATTTACCATTTACTTTTCGCCCGCATTGCGTGGGTAGGTCGCGAAAACTTCCGTATTGCCGTTACGGGTAAAACTCAGCACATCATAATCGTCGACCCGGTCGCCCATTTCCATGCCGGGTGAGCCGATGGGCATGCCGGGCACGGTGAGCCCGGCAACGTCCGGGCGCAGTTCCAGCAGCCGCTTTATTTCAGTCGCCGGGACATGCCCCTCAATGGTGTAGCCGTCGATGAAAGCAGTATGGCAGGAGGCCATACCCGGCCCCAGCCCACCTTCAACCTTTTTGTCATTGAGCTCGGCGTGGGTGATGTCATGGGCGCTGACTTCAAAACCGGCTTCGCGCACGTGATCCACCCAATCATCACAGCAGGCGCAGGTGGGGGTCTTGTAGACCACCATCTCGGGCATCCCGTTATTTGCGGCATTGGTCGGGGTCTGTTCTTCCGCGCCGCTGCAGCCGGCCGTGATGAAGGCGGCAACAGCCAGCACGATCAGCGTGCGGATGCGGGGAATCCAGGCAGTCATGACGGTCTCCGGGTCTGGCGATACATCAGGGCAATTATGCCATGCCGGCCGTCGCTGGCGACCGGCTGCCCCGGTTCGACTGCGTGAGCCCCTGCAGGTTCCCGGCCGGGCTTCATGCGGGCGCCTTGCCAGTGATCAGGGCGGCGATGCGCTCGGCAATCATGATGGTGGGGGCATTGGTATTGCCGCCGGGCAATTGCGGCATGATGGATGCGTCTACCACCCTCAGGCCTTCCAGGCCGTGCACCCGGCACTGATTGTCCACCACCGCCTCCGGGTCACCGGCCGCGCCCATGCGGCACGTTCCCACCGGGTGATAGATGGTTTCTGCGTGACGGCGGATGAATTCGGCAATAGCGGCGTCATCCTCCACCCCGGGGCCCGGCATGTGTTCCTCGCCGCGCACCGCGTCAAAGGCCTTCGCGGCGAATATCCGCCGGCAGATTTTGACCGCTTCCACCATCACTTCAAGATCGCCCGGCGCACTCAGATAACGCGGCTGGATGCGCGGCGGCGCCAGCGGGTCGGCCGACCACAGGCCGATTTCGCCGCGGCTTTGCGGGCGTAACTGACAGGCGTGCAGCATGAAACCGTGGCCGGGCGCTTCCTGCCGGGCGTGGTCCAGCATGAAGGCGGGGATGAAATGCAGCTGGATATCCGGTTCCTCGCCGGCATGCGAGGTTTTGAGGAAGGCCCCGGTTTCAATGCCATTACTCGCCGCCGCGCCCCCATGAGTAAGAAGATAACGCAGCAATGTCAGAATGTTGCGGGGCGGGCGGGCATTGGCATAAAGCGTTTCGGTGGTGGTGGCAAAATGCTGCACCGACACATCCAGGTGATCCTGCAGGTTCTTGCCCACGCCGGGGAGTTTGTGCCGCAACGGGATGTTGTGACGCTCAAGCTCCTCGGGATCGCCGATACCCGAGAGCAGCAGCAATTGCGGGGATTGCACCGCGCCGGCACACAGCAGGGTTTCACGCCGGGCATAAAAACACGGCTGGCGGTTGTCGTGTGCCACCTGCACGCCATGGACCCGCTTGCCATCGGTGAGCAGGGCCAGTGCGCGCGCATTGGTCAGGATTTCCAGATTGGGGCGCCGGCGCACGGCTTTGGGCAGAAAACAGCGGGCCGTGCTCTGACGCACACCATCGCGAATGGTCACGTCATAGGGGCCGGCACCTTCCTGCTCGGCGCCGTTGAAATCTCCGGTGCGCGGATAGCCCGCCTGTTCGGCGGCGTCCACGAAGGTCTGGAACAGCGCCAGTTTTTGCTTCAGGCGGGACACGCCGAGTTCGCCTTCATGGCCGTGCCATTCGGTGTCGCCCTCGGGAAAATATTCGGACTGGCGGAAATACGGCAGCACTTCATCGTAATGCCAGCCCTCGCAACCGGGCAGCGCGGCCCAGCGGTCATAGTCGTTGCGGTGGCCGCGAATATAGACCATGCCGTTCATGGCGCTGGTGCCGCCCAGCACCCGGCCGCGCGGCCAGTACAGGCGACGGCCGAGCAGTTCGGGCTCCGGGGCGGTGCTGAAATACCAGTTCAGCTTGTCGGCCTTGAGCAACTCCACCACGCCGGCGGGCATGTGGATAAAAGGATGGCGGTCAGACGGCCCTGCCTCGAGTAACAACACCTGATTGTCCGGGTTGGCGGACAGCCGGTTGGCCATTACCGCGCCGGCCGAACCACCGCCGATAATAATATAGTCGTACATGGGAACTCCCGCCGGGTTTGATGGAGATCATGCGCATATCATATTGCATCGGCAAGTTCTGCGCTGAGGTTGCCAGAACAGGTATTATCAGGTCAGTGGTCCCGTCGGGACAGAAGGGGCCAACCCCGGTGATTGTGGAGAGTACATACATTGGATCTGAACAGGGAGTTGCGTGAGCCGACCCGGCTGATTGTGGTCGTGACCGCCTGGGCGGCGCTGGTCATTTTCCCCGTCCTGCAATTTCTGGAGCAGGGGCTGGGACTGATTGGCGGTGAATTCCAGGACCAGCATGCCCTGTTGCGCGGGGCCGTGGTGCTGACGGCGCTGGTGATCGTGGGGCTGAATCAGTGGCGCCGGGAGGGCGACTGGCCCCGGCCGGCGTCGATCATGCTGGCGCTGGTGCTGGTCAGCGTGGGCTGGGGGATGTTGCTGCTTCACTATGCCGCCGCCAGCCCGTATGTGCACTATATTTCCCAGGCGCTGTCGATTTCCCTGCCCGTGGCGGCCCTGCTGGCAGTGGCCGGGCCGCGGGATCTGATCTGGATCTATCTGTTGCCGTTGCTGATGGTGGGCGCCCTGTTTTTCTGGCTGGCAACGCCGGTGCTGGAGGCGGCACGCTATGTGGTTTACCCCCTGCTGGCGATGGTCGTCGGGGTGATCATTGCCACCTTACTGTATTACGAGCGTCTCAAGACGGTGCAAGCCCGCGCCGCTCTTGAAAAGACCGCGATGACAGACCCGCTGACCGGTCTGTTCAACCGCCGGGCCATGGATGGCGTGCTGCGCAGCGAGCATGCCCGGGCACGGCGCCATGGTGACACCTATGCGGTGGTGATGGCGGACCTGGATCGTTTCAAGCGGGTCAACGACACCTGGGGCCACGACGTGGGCGATGAGGTGCTGGTCGAGCTGTCCCGGCGGCTGGTGGAGGCCGTTCGCAGTGAGGATATGGTTGCCCGCTGGGGCGGCGAGGAATTTTTGCTCTTATTGCAGGGCGCTTCTGCCGGGGCCGCGGTCCCGGTGGCGGAAAAGATTCGTGTCGCAGTCGCCGCCCGTCCCTTTAAAACCAGTGCCGGGGATATCGCTATCACCATCAGCCTGGGCGTGGCTGTCAGTGACGATGAGCCTGCGTTTGAACCGGTGATTACCCGCGCCGATGAGGCGCTTTACGAGGCCAAGCAGACCGGTCGCAACAAGGTTGTGCTGAAATAAGTCCTGCCGGGAGCAGGACAGTTATCCGTTTTGCTGCGCCCGATCGAGTTGGCGATATTGCAGGGCTTCGCCCACATGCTGCTGGTTGATCCGGTCCTGTGCTTCGAGATCGGCAATGGTGCGGGCCACCCGCAGAATCCGGTGCCAGGCGCGGGCCGACAGGCCCAGCCGTGCCAGCGCGTTGTCCAGCAGCTCGGCCGCTGCCGGTGCCAGTGGCGCATGTTGCCCCAGCGCCTCGCCATCCAGCAGGGCATTGGTGCAGCCCTGGCGTTGTTGTTGCCGGTGCCACGCGGTCTCCACGCGTGATCGCACTGTTTTGGTGCATTCGGGGGGTGTAGCCGGGGTTTCGCTTAGTGCACCGGGTGGCAACGGGGGCACTTCCAGGTGCATGTCGATGCGGTCCAGTAACGGTCCCGACAGCCGCTCGCGGTAACGACGGATGCGGTCCGGGCTGCAGCGGCAACTGCGCCGGGGGTCGCCCAGATAGCCGCAGGGGCAGGGGTTCATGGCGGCAATGAGTTGCACCCGGGCGGGGAAGCGCACCTGGCCTGCAGCCCGTGAAATATGGATCTCGCCGGTTTCCAGCGGCTCACGCAACACTTCCAGCACGCGGCGGTCAAATTCCGGCAGTTCATCCAGGAACAGGACGCCGCGATGGGCCAGGGTGACTTCACCCGGCCGTGGCACCGAACCGCCGCCGACCAGGGCCACCGCCGAGGCGGTGTGATGCGGGCTGCGGAAGGGGCGCTGGCCCCAGGCGATCGCCCCGTTGCCGGCGACGGATGCCACTGCCGCCGCCTCCAGCGCCTCGTCCTCGCTCATGGTGGGCAGAATTCCCGGCAGGCGCTGGGCCAGCATGCTCTTGCCGGTGCCCGGTGAACCCAGCATCAGCAGTGAATGCCCGCCAGCGGCGGCCACTTCCAGTGCCCGCCGGGCGCCATGCTGACCGCGTACGTCGGCGAGGTCGGGTCCTGCGCGGGGTTGTGTTGGTGGTGGTTCAGGGTGTTCTGCCTGCAGCCGGGTATGTCCGCAGATATGGGCGCATACCGCCAGCAAGTCGGTCGCGCCATACACGGCGACGTCGGAGACACGTGCCGCCTCGCCCGCGACCTCTTCTGGTGCAATCAATCCACGGTCACATTCCCGCAGCGGGATGGCCGCCGGCAGCAGCCCGCACACCGGGCGCAACTCACCGCCCAGTGACAACTCACCCAGAAACTCGTATTTCGCCAGCGGCTCGGCGGGGCACTGGCCGGAGGCGGCGAGAATACCCATGGCGATGGGCAGGTCGAAGCGGCCGCCTTCCTTGGGCAGGTCGGCGGGGGCGAGGTTGACGGTGATACGCCCGAGCGGGAATTCAAAGCCGCAATTGATCAGCGCGGCGCGCACGCGATCCTTGCTCTCGCGCACGGCGGCCTCGGGCAGGCCGACAATGGACAGGCTGGGCAGCCCGTTGCTGATGTGTACTTCGATGGTGACGGGCGGGGCATCCAGCCCCAGTCGCGCCCGGCTGTAAACAGTAGCAAGTTTCATAAGCCATCCATGGCAATAATAGTTTTAAGTCTTAAGTTTTAGGTTTTACGTCGCGCCACACTGGATTGCAAGCCGGAAAGTTCGGAGAACGCGCCGAAAAGAGCGTGATTACGTAATCACGTAAGTAATTAATCACTTAACCACCTTTTTCTCCAGTTCCTCGAGCTTTTCGCGGGTGCGGCGCAGTACGGCGCGCTGGGCCTCGAACTCTTCCCGTGTCACCAGTCCCAGACGCTGGAACTCGCTTTGAAGGATGGCGCGGAAATTACGATCCAGATCCCGGCGCAGGTGTTCGAGTTCCGGGGGCAGGGCGCCGCTGAGGCGACTGGTGATGTCATCAAGTGCTGAGCTTCCCCGTTTCATCTTTGCTGCTCCTGCCAGGTGGGCTGGTCTGCCATACGCACAGTATAGCGGTCAGTGCCCGGGCCTGTCTTTGTCGCACCGCAATGGTGCAGGGGCGTCTGTTGCGGGGATGGTGCTCCCCTCTATGGCAAGAGTCATTCGCACAAAAAAATCACAAATCATTGTTAATAAAAGAAATATAAAAAGTTGGCACGGTAGCTGCTATATGACGGATGCATGGCGCAACGCGCCTTGAGCAAACCAACGAGAGAGGAATTGATCATGAAAATGCGCAATCTTGCACTTGCATCTGCCGTGGCTCTGGGTGGTGTCGGTATGACGGCTGTCAGCGCGCCTGCTGAAGCGGGCGTCAGCGGCAATATCGGTGTCATGTCCAAGTATTACTTCCGCGGCATTCTGGAAGCCGATCAGGCGACCGGTTTCGGCGGTGTGGACTATGAGCACTCCAGTGGTCTGTATGTCGGCACCTGGCTGGCCGATCTGGGTGACATGAATGGTATCGAGTATGACATCTATGGTGGCTGGGCCGGAGAATTCGGCGGACTTAGCGTGCTTGTGGGTATCACCACCTACAACTACACCGAGGGTGACCGTATCGATGAGGTGAACCTGGGTCTGGGTTATGACTTCGGTGGTCCCTTTGTGGATATCGAGTTCAGCGCCGGTGAAGTCGATGATGATCTCGATGAAGACTACACCTTCCTGGGTGTCACCGTGGGTTATGACGCCCTGTCCCTGACCTACGGCACCTTCGGTTCGGATGCCGAGGGGGACTATTTCGAGCTCGGCTACAGCGTCAGTGTTGCGGATCAGCTCGATGTGGACTTCGCCCTTGGGTATGCCGACGAGGATCTTGCCGGTGGCATGGCCGACGAGTATGTGATGGTCACGCTGACCCGGGGCTTCGACCTGTTCTGAGTCGCGTTGAGTCAGCCAACTGTGCCCCGGACTTTGCCTGGCGGCGAGTCCGGGGCCTGAAGGAGAAAAGCCATGAAGCTTGTAACTGCAATCATCAAGCCCTTCAAGCTTGACGATGTGCGCGAAGCGCTTTCCGAGGTGGGGGTGCAGGGCATCACCGTTACGGAAGTCAAGGGCTTCGGCCGTCAAAAGGGGCATACCGAACTGTACCGGGGCGCCGAGTATGTCGTCGACTTCCTGCCCAAGGTGAAAGTGGAAATCGCCACTGATGACCCCAAGGTTGACGAGGTCATTGAGGCGATATCCAAGGCCGCCAATACCGGCAAGATCGGCGATGGCAAGATTTTTGTCTCGCCCCTGGATCAGGCCATCCGCATCCGTACCGGTGAAACCGGCCCCGATGCGCTGTAACAGCGGTGCGATGGCCTGAAGCGGCCATCAATCCGCCCTGAAGGAGGGTATTAACGTGGATCAGATTACTGAACTCAGTTATGCATTGGACACCTTCTATTTCCTGGTGTCCGGCGCTCTGGTCATGTGGATGGCCGCGGGTTTCACCATGCTCGAATCAGGCATGGTGCGCTCGAAGAATACGGTCGAGATCCTGACCAAGAACGTCTCTCTGTACGCTCTGGCCTGTATTATGTACATGGTCGTGGGCTACAACATCATGTACCCGGGAGATGCCGTCAGCGCCTGGTGGCCGGGCATTGAATTTATCCTGGGGAGTGCCGACAACTCGGTGGAAGCCGTCACAGCCGGGGGTGATGCACCTTATTACTCCGACCTGTCCGACTTCTTCTTCCAGGTTGTGTTCGTGGCAACTGCCATGTCCATCATCTCCGGTGCTGTGGCGGAGCGGATGAAGCTGTGGTCATTCCTGGCCTTTGCGGTGGTTCTGACCGGCTTCATCTATCCCATCCAGGGCTACTGGACCTGGGGCGAGGGTTTCCTCGACGAGATGGGCTATCTGGACTATGCCGGTTCCGGCATCGTGCACATGGCAGGTGCCAGCGCGGCTTTGGCCGGGGTGATCCTGCTCGGCGCACGCAAGGGCAAGTTTGGTCCCAACGGCGAGGTGCGGGCGCTGCCCGGCTCCAACATGCCGCTGGCTGCCCTGGGTACGCTGATCCTGTGGCTGGGCTGGTTCGGCTTCAACGGTGGTTCGGAACTCAAGGTCTCCGATGTTGAGTCCGCCAACGCCGTCGCTGCCGTATTCACCAACACCAACCTGGCAGCCGCCGGTGGTGTGATGGCCGCACTGATCTTGTCCCGTCTGATGTTCGGCAAGGCCGACCTGACCATGGCGCTCAACGGTGCCATCGCCGGTCTGGTGTCCATCACCGCCGAGCCGCTGATGCCGACCCCGCTGGGGGCGACGCTGATCGGTGCCGTGGGTGGTGTGATCGTGGTGCTGTCGATCATTGCGCTGGACAAGATCAAGCTCGACGATCCGGTCGGTGCGATCTCGGCGCATGGTACCGCGGGCCTGTGGGGCATCATTGCGGTGGTGTTCAGCAACCCGGATGCGGCCATTGGCACGCAGCTGGCCGGTGCTCTGGTGATCTTCGCCTGGGTGTTTGGCGCCAGCTTCGTGTTCTGGCTGATCATCAAGGCGGCCATGGGCATCCGCGTCAGCGAGGAAGACGAGGATCGCGGTATGGATCTCGCCGAATGTGGCATGGAGGCCTATCCGGAGTTTACTGCCAGCCGCAAGTAACGGCCTGACAGTACCCACAGAGGAAGCGGGCGCCCCCGGGCGCCCGCTTTTTTTTTTGCCTCCTGAATCAGATCATGAGCGGTGAATGACAGCGTGGTTCTTGAACCACAGAGTACACAGAGGGTG
>PWYF01000122.1 GCA_003567955.1 Thiotrichales bacterium | reverse complement strand
CCAGCACCCACAGTTCGCGCTCCACCGCCGTTCGCCCGGGCCAGCCGGGCACTGCGTGGTACCGCGCCAGTACTCTTTTGACATTGCCATCAAGGATGGCATGGCGATGCCCCGAGGACAGGGCGGCAATCGCTGCGGCCGTGGAGCGGCCGATGCCCGGCAGGCTTTGCAAGCTTTCGAAGTCATCCGGGAAAACGCCATCATGCTCGCTCATAACCTGTACGGCCGCCGCATGCAGATTGCGCGCACGGGCGTAATAGCCCAGCCCCGCCCAGTGCGCCAGCACCTCATCCAGCGAGGCGCCGGCCAGCGCCGTCACATCGGGGAACCGCGCCATGAAGCGCTGGTAGTAGGGGATCACCGTGCCGACCTGGGTTTGCTGCAGCATGATCTCAGACACCCAGACCCGGTAGGGCGTGGGTCGGTGCTGCCAGGGCAGGTCATGGCGCCCCTTGCGGGCATGCCAGGCCAGCAGCTTGCGGGCAAAAGCATCCATCAGGGCAAAAACTGGCGCAGGCGGTCCCGGGCGCGTTGCTCGATTTGCTCGCGCTGGCGCTCCAGTTCGCGCTCGGCCCGTTCACGCAGGCGCTCCTGTTCACGCCGCAATTCTTCCCGGGCACGGGCTTCCAGTACGTCATCCAGCGGCACGCTCACAGACGGATCCAGCAAGGGGCCGCGCAACCGCACCGGCACGGGCACCCCGCGCAACTCCCGCAAATAACGGTCAATGCCACGGCCGGTATCGTCAATGAATTCCACCGTCAGGACATAGTCCAGCCGCTCGCGCACCAGATCGATCCGACCCTCGCCACTTCCCCGCATGACCTGAGAACGCACGGTCAGATCATTGTTGCGCAATACCCCTTCACTGATGCGGCCACTGCCCCGGGCCTCGCCAATCTCGGTGGCTACGGCCTCGCGCTCCGGGTCGGGGTCATGCCCCCGGTAACGAAGATAGGCATCATTGACGCGCCGGGCCAGGTCAAACTCGTGCAACCGGCCCTCCTCAAAACTGAACACCACATCCCCGCCCAGGGTACGCTTCAACGCCCCGCTGTCGGCACCCACACCCGCGACATCCAGCCGCAGGTTCAACACGCCGCTGAGATGCTCCTGCGCCAGCAAATCACGCGCCAACGGCCCCGCCTGTATGTCTTGAAGCTCCAGCATCAACCCCAGCGCCGGCAAGCGGCCGGGTCGGCCATCCAGGCGCAGCTCCGCCAGCAGATTGCCGCCATAAAACCCGGCGCTGATCGGCGCAATTCGCAGTACCGAATCGCGGTTGATGGCGCGCATGTCAAATGCACTGAAATCCATCTCCGCCAGCCGCAAGGCATCAATTTCCAGCCGCAGGTCAAAATCCGCCAGCGGCAACAACGCCAGCGGCAATTCAATATCATCCGGCAGCAACGGGGCCGGCGACTCCGGTTCAGGGTCTTCCGGAGGCGGCAGGTAGCGATCCGCATCAAGCTGATCCAGCTGCACCCGCGAGACAATCCAGGCCGGCTCACCGGGCTCGATCAGGCCGCTGCCTCGCACACGGGTGTCATCAAACGTGAATTGCACATCGGAGACGCCCAGTCGTTCGGCTGTGCCGTGGATGCGCAGGCGGCCACTGGCGCTGGCAAGAGCCTGTTCGTCGGCCATGGGGGGCAAGGCCAGCGCCAGTCTGTCAGCCACCCGATGCGGGGAGAATTCAGCGATCGACAGCGGCAAATCCATGACGGGCAGTTCCTCCGTGAGGCGGCTCAGGCGCAGTTCACCGGCCATCTGCAGGCCGGCAAAATCCAGCCGTAAATCCTCGAATCGGGCGCTGTCTTCCTCAATATCCACCGAGATATCGCTGGCCAGGTGCAGCGTCTGCTCGCCGCCGGGCACGTCATCGCCACTCAGGCCTGCCTCCAGCCGCAGCTGATCCAGGGCATAGCGGCCTGCGCGCGGATTCGCCATGAGTGCGCCTTCAAGCGCCACCACAGCCGTCAACGCCGGCTTTTCCATACTGAGCACAAAATCCGAGTCCACCGCGAATGGCTCGGCCAACACAATGCGCCCGCTGAGAAGATTGAAACGCTCAAGCGCCAGACGCGTGTCGGTTTCACGGTCATCCCAGTGCACCCGTGCGCGCCGGATATCCAGCGCATGGATAACCAGGGTATCCAGGTCAAAAGCGCCCTTGCCCGCCTGAGGCGGCGCTGCATCAGGCTTGTCTTCAGCGGCTTCAAGCCGTTCCAGCAAGTCATCCCAGTTATTGCGGCCTGCGCTGTCACGTTCAAGCGCCAGCGCCAGCCCGTCCAGCACCAGGGTGCCCACCTCCAGCTGCCGGCGCAGCAGGGGCAACAGGCGCACTCGTAGTTCGGCGGCCTCGATCTGCGCCATGGGCGGTTCGCCAAAACCCTCGGCATTGCCCAGCCGCAAGGCGCCGATCTCCACGCCCAGCCAGGGGAAAAGCGACAGACTGATCTCGCCTTCTATATTGAGACTGCGGCCGGTGTGCGCCGCCACCGCCTGCTCGATATCCTCGCGATAGTCGTTGGGATCAATCAGGACAACAGCCGCCGCCAGCGTGATCAACACGACCACGACCAGGGTAATGACGATAATCGGGATGCGTTTCAGCAGACTGGCCGGGCGCGCCATGACCATGGCCTCCAGGCAGGCATCGCGGCGGCGACGCGGAAAAGTGGAGCGGGTGATGGGAATCGAACCCACGTTCTCAGCTTGGGAAGCTGATGTTCTACCATTGAACTACACCCGCACTGACCGCGACATTCTTACCCCTGTACCGCCTGCTGTAAAGAAAACACTGCTCATCACGGCTGCGTTGACTGGCAATCTCGGCCATAATGGGAACTGTCCCGATCTGCACGAGTCCCGCACACAGGCATGCAAATTACAGTCAACGGCGAAACAACCGACATTAATGAGTCCACCACCATGACCGAGCTGGTGGCGCAGATGGGCCTGAGCAACCGGCGTCTGGCCGTGGAGTACAACGGCGAGATTCTGCCTCGCAGCAGCTGGGAGCAGACCCGCCTGGGCAGCGGTGACCGCATTGAAATCGTACACGCGATTGGCGGTGGCTGACCCGAATCACCAGCATCCAAAGGCAAGACTTGATGAACACAGAAGTGGCCACTTCCACCGAAGCCCAATCAGATACGCTGGCAATCGCCGGCCGCCGTTTCAGCTCACGGCTGATGGTGGGTACCGGCAAGTACCGCGACCTTGAGCAGACGCGTCAGGCCATAGAAGCCAGCGGCGCTGAAATCGTCACTGTTGCGCTGCGCCGCACCAATATCGGCCAGTCACCGGATGAGCCCAACCTGCTCGATGCCGTGCCACCCGATCGCTACACCATCCTGCCCAACACCGCCGGCTGTTATAGCGCCGAGGATGCCGTACGGGTATGCCGGCTGGCGCGCGAGCTGCTCGACGGCCACAATCTGGTCAAGCTGGAAGTGCTAGGCGAGGAAAAAACCCTGTTCCCGGATGTGGTGCAGACCCTGGCGGCCGCCAGGACCCTGGTCGAAGATGGCTTTGAAGTGATGGTATACACCAGCGACGACCCCATTATTGCCCGTGAACTTGAGACCATCGGCTGCGTGGCGGTGATGCCACTGGCCGCGCCCATTGGTTCCGGCCTCGGCATTCGCAACCCGTATAACATCCTCACCATTATTGAAAACGCCAGTGTCCCCGTCATTGTGGATGCCGGGGTAGGCACCGCTTCCGATG
>PWYF01000174.1 GCA_003567955.1 Thiotrichales bacterium | reverse complement strand
GCGGTCCGATGCCTGCCTGGAGTGGAACGAAACACCTTTAGGTGCCGAGAGCGAAGCTCGTGAGGGTTGACCGCAACATATTATTAATAATTGAAAAGACCAATTACAAAGGATTTACTCCCCAAATAGATTATCTTTGCTCTCTTCATAAGTTTCTCCCCAATCTATCTCATAAACACCCTTTTTGACATAATCAAAAAAACTTGAGCTTGGCCATTCCTTCACTTGTTTAACCAAGCCATGTTTAACTGGATTGTAATGGATGTAATCGATATGTCTGTGTAAATCTTCTTCATCACGGATATAATGCTCCCAAAAGCGTCTTTGCCAAAGGCCATTCTCCCCTCGTTTAGCCTGTTTAGAATTCTTTGATATCGTTTTACTGATTTCCTCATAATAGGTTTTTGAGAATCGTTTTTTGATTTCAGCAATTCTCATCGAATAATGCTCATCATCTTCTGGCATTTTCCATAATAGATGTATGTGGTCAGGTAAAATGCAAAATGCTTCCATTGCGTATGGATGAAACTGCTTGACGTGATCAAACGCCTTAAGCAGCAATTCCCTAGCTTTGGGAGAATGAAAAAGCCTTTGCCTTTTATTGGTGACGATGGTGAAGAAATAAGTTCCACCCTTGATTTTTACACGGCGATAGTTGGGCATAAGTTGATTATACATTATCCGAATGGACGACATCTAATCAGGGATTTTGGATTACAGCGGATTGTGAAACACTCAAATAATTAATGATCTAAAATGGGGGGATGACCCCTCACACCTTTTAGGCTCAGGGCAGGCGGCACATCCGCTCTACATAAATCATTCTTTCGTAGGGTGCGGTCTGATCTTGACCGCACCAATTATGCTTTTTGGGATTAAAGATTGATCTATTTCTTGAAATTCAACTAAATAACGGCGGGATGAAGTGCGCATCCCGCCCAACAAAAAATGATTCTTTCGTAGGGTGCGGTCTGATCTTGACCGCACCATTTGGTCAATTGAAAAACGCTGGTTTGATCAATGTATTGGTGATCTATCGTAAATAACGGCGGGATGAACCCTCACGCCTTTCAGGCTCAGGGCAGGCAGCGCATCCTGTCCAACAAAAAATGAACCATTCGTAGGGTGCGGTCTGGTTTTGACCGCACCATTGCTGATTTCCATCTACGATTAATTAATGAATGCCTTTATACTTGATGACAAATAACGGCGGGTTGAAAACCCCAACCCGCCCTACAAAAAAAGATTCATTTGTAGGGTACGGTCTGGTTGTGACCGCACCGTTTAAGTATTTCAGACGACTTTGTAATGATCTATGTTCTGAAAAAATGTAATTTCAAAGAACTCACTCGCCAAAACGGTTTTCTTTGTTTTCTTGATACGTTTCACCCCAATCCATCTCATAAACACCCATTTTGACATAATCAAAAAAACTTGAGCTAGGCCATTCCTTCACTTGTTTAACCAAGTCATGTTTTATTGGATTGTAATGGATGTAATCGATATGTCTGTGTAAATCTTCTTCGTCACGGATGTAATGCTCCCAAAAGCGTCTCTGCCAAACACCACTTTCACCTCGCTTTGTTTGTAGAGTGTCTTTTATCAATGTCTGGCTAGCTTGCATAAGATATGTTTTTGAGAAACGTTTTTTGACTTCAGCAATTCTCATCGAAAAGTGTTCATCATCTTCCGGTAATTGCCATATTAAATGAATGTGGTCCGGTAAAATACAAAATGCCTCCATTGAATATGGATGGAATTGCTTAACATGGTCAAGCGCATTAATTAGCAGTTCCCTTGTTTGAACAGAATGAAAAAGTCTTAGCCTCTTGTTGGTGACGAGGGTGAAGAAATAAGTTCCACCTTTGATTTTTACACGACGATAATTTGGCATGTGATTATCATATAATAATTGATAAGTAATCACACGTCTATTGTATTAACCGGCGGGATGAAGTGCGCATCCCGCCCTACAAAATATGATTATTCTTTCGTAGGGTGCGGTCTGATCTTGACCGCACATGATGAGCGTGTTGAAAAGGTTTTAGTTTACAAGAAAACGAAAACGATAAGAACGATAATTCTGAATTAATTTATCTACCCCACCTCCTTCTTGCCAGCAGGGCTGCCTCAGTAGTAAGAGATTAATAATAAAGCTTATTTTCGTTTGTATGAAGTAAGGGCGACGCATGCGTCGCCCTTACTGTGATCTTTGCTTCAAGCAGGCAGTGAGCCCCACCTTTCTTTCAAACTTACTCCCCCGTAACAATCACCAGGTTGCGGCTGGAAAAGGCATAAATCCCCGGCGGCATCTCCGCGCCCTCGAGGAGGTAATCCCTGAGGGCATAGGCAAACGCGCTTTGGTCAACGATGCGGTCATACGGGTCGAGTTCAAAAAAGGGCTGGTAACGTGCGGCCAGGAAGCTGACCCGGGTCATATCTAACTTGACCTGGGGCCAATCGTCACGTGGAATTAATACCGGGTGGTTCGCCAGCAGGATGACCTCATCCGGCAACGCCGGCAGCATAGCCTGTAAGTCCTTGAGGAAATACAATGGGTAGGCTTCATTCCTAATCTCAAAGGCCTCATTGGCATCGCGATGGGTATCACGCGGGGAGAAAGGGGTGGCAGCATCACGCACCGCCACCTGGACGTAGGCCGTACCGCCAGCCGGGATCAGGTCAATGGGCACATTGGCTCCGCTTGTTCCCCCCAGCACCAGCTGCAATGGCAGCAAAAACCCGTCAAAGTCGTGGGCGACATTCAGGTAATAGACCGTGATCGTCTCCCCTAAAAAAGTAAAGTTCCGCTGGTGAATGCCCCTGTCCAGCAGCTGGAAGGCCATCAAGGCCCATAAATCATTGACCTCGTTAAAGCGGTTTCTTTCAAGCTCGGTGACATAAAAATAAGACCAATCAATCGTTCTGCCCCGGTTATCCTCAAAGGGGAACAGCACGGCGGGTTGAGGTGTTGCAAATGTTGGGGTGGGGGTTGGACTCAGCACCCTGAAGGGTGTGGGGGTAATGGTGGGGGTGTTGGTGGGTGGCGAGGTGATGGTAAACGCCGGTGTGGTGGTATGGGTAGGTGTGAAGGTGGGTGTGTGGGTTGCCGTATTGGTGATGGTCGGGGTCAATGTAATTGTTGGGGTTTCGGTGGCTGCTGGTTGTGCGGCAGCGCATCCCACACTGATGCCCAGGCTCAGCAAACAGAGTAACGTCAGTATGAGGTGGGATGGCCTATCCATATTGGTTTTCAGTTGGGTCGGGTGATGGCTGCGGCAGCATAACCGACCACCGAGTTGCGATCACCAGTGGTTGATGCCGAGGTGTCGTATTTGAGCAGGGTCACATCCGTCGCACCGTGTTGGGCAGAGGCCCACATCACGGCTGCCATCGGTGCCAGTCCGCAGGCTTGACCCTGTCCCTGGTCTTTGAGGTCAAATAGGCCGTCAGGCGAAAAATCCTGCAGGGCATCCAGTACTTTTTGGTCCAGTTCATGGGCCTCAGTTTCGGCATAAAAGTGCGAGAGGTCGCTGCTGGCAACCAACAGGCACGTATCCGGGTTGAGCACCTCCGCCAGGGCAGCGCCCAGGGCTTTGGCGACCTGGCGAGATTGGTCACGCATCATGATCGGGATCAGGGCAAAGTCACCATCCAGTGCGCACTGCAGGAAGGGCAGCTCGATTTCCAGGGAATGTTCCTGGTCACGGGCGATGGGGGTCAATTCGGAACCAGTGAGGG
>PWYF01000121.1 GCA_003567955.1 Thiotrichales bacterium | reverse complement strand
CGGGATGCCGGCCGGGCAATGGGTGGCCGAAGCCCAGCAGCGACTGGATGCGCTGGATCTGCCCGGCGCGCGGATCAGTGTGCGTCCGCCCCAGATACGCGGCTTGCAGTTTACCCTGACGGGCGATGATCTCTCGATCGGAATTGTAGGGGAGGATCTGGACACCCTGCAGCGCCTGGCGAATGAGGTCAGTGCCCGGCTTCAGGATATACCGGGGCTGGAGGGCGTGGAAATCGGGCGCGAGGATCGCAGCCCCCTGTTGCGGGTGCATGTGGACCGGGAACGGGCAGCAGATCTGGGGCTGAATGTGTCCCGTGTGGGTCAGGCGATACGCAATGCCGTTGACGGGGCTGTGCCCACGCGCTTTGTGCAAGGCACGCTGGAATATGATGTGCGCGTAAGATTACCACGCGAGGCTGTCAGTGATGCCGACAGTCTGGGTGAGCTGATGCTGTTCCGGGATAACGGGGTGCCGGTGCTGTTGCGTGATGTGGCCCGGTTTGAACTGGGCGAGGGGCCGGCGCATATCGAGCGTGAAAACCAGAGCCGGCTGATGCGCGTGAACGGGGATATCAATACCGCCGTCTCGGATGTGGGCACGATCATGGCCGAGGTGGAATCCCGTCTGGCGGGGCTGGATTTGCCCGAGCAATACAGTCTACTTTACGGCGGGCAGTGGGAAACTATCCAGGAAACCAACCGGGAGTTGTCCACGGTGATCCTGTTGGCGGTATTTCTGGTCTTCGTGGTGCTGGCGGTGCAATACGAACGCTTGAGTAACCCGCTGGTTATCATGGCAGCGGCGCCCTTGTCGCTGATCGGGGTGGTGTTGATTTTGTGGTTGACGGCCACACCGGTGTCGGCGCCGGTGCTGATTGGCCTGATTCTGCTGATCGGGATTGTGGTCAACAACGCCATATTGCTGGTGGAATATATTGAGATTGGTCGCCGTGAACGGGGGCTGTCGGTAGATGAGGCCATTGTCGAGGCCGGTGCGATTCGTCTGCGGCCGATCCTGATGACCACCTCGACCACGGTGCTCGGTATGACACCGCTGGCCATCGGTCTGGCCGCGGGGACCGAGGTGATGCAGCCCCTGGCGCTGACCGTGATTGGAGGGCTGTTGATGGGTATGCTATTGACGCTGTTTGTGGTGCCCAGTCTGTACCGGGTTACCAGTTATGGCGCACAATGGCTGGCGTCACGGTTGACCGGACAGGTGGCCTGAATACCCCGGTGCCGATAGCCTGGCCGGGTATACGGCTTATAGCCAACGGGGAGTCTATTATGTTTTCAAAACAAGGATTTAAAGTATTTGTGAGTCTGTTGGCCGCGCTGATGGTGATGCCGGCGATGGCCCTGGATACGTCGACCGTGGAGCGTTGGGCCGATTCCATGGAAAATTTACAGGAATGGGCTGAACGCGAGGGTATTGAAGACAGACCCGGGGCGAAAATCGATGAGCCGATGGATTTTGACTTCGAGCGCATGATGGCTGAATCCGCCCGGGAGCATCCCGGTGCCGAGAGGGTCATCCGGGATGCCGGCTTTGACAGTATTGATGAATGGGCCCGGGTTGGCGGGCGTATTTTGAGTGCCTGGATTGCCGAGGAAATGGCCGCCGAGTCGGATGACATGGATGCCGAAATGGCCGAGGCCCTGCGCGAGATTGACGACAATCCGCACATGAGTGAAGAACAGAAACAAATGATGCGTCAGCAGATTGAGCAGATGTACGGGATGCGGGCTGACCTTGCCTATGCACCCGAAGCGGATCGCCGTGCCGTGCGGCAGTCTCGCGCCAGACTGGAACGGATCATGGATACACCTGGCGACTAGGTTTTCCCCTTGTCCGGATGGCGTGTCACCGCTGTGGCGTTGAGTGCCTGCAGTCGCTGTCCGGCGCGAACATTCACGGCCCGCTTGCCGTCGGCATCCAGCCGCGCCCAGTCCGTGATTTCCTCACGGTTGCGGCCGCAACCGATGCAGATGTCATCTGCATTGAGTTCACATATCGCCACGCAGGGGCTTCTTACCCATAGCTCCACCAGGCACGCTCCCATCCGTTTTCAACCGCGGCCATTATAGAGAGCGGAGATTGTTAACGCATGTCTGGCGGATGACCTCTCGCTTTTGGGGGGGTATATTGAAACGCGGCGTGCCTGATTACAGTGTGGCGCGTCATGGTGGCACAGGGCGGTGCATTTTGCTTCAAGGCAGGCGGCCCGCCGGGGCCGGGGAGGGACAGCATGATCAGGCTGATCCGATATGCGCTGGTCGTTATTCTGATGCTGGGCACGAGCGGCCAGGTTCAGGCCGGAGACACGCTGACGCCGGAACGAATCGATCGCTGGCTGGCCAGTATGGTCGAGTTGCGCCACTGGGCGGGGCAGGTTGAGGCGGTTTCGCAGGAAAGCCTGAATCCCGTCCATTACGACGATGCACTGGATTATTATCATCACCTGATCCGGCTCTACCGTCAGCATGAAGTCGTGCGCGATACACATCGCCGTTTTGGCTTTGAGCATGGCCGGGAGTGGGCAGATACCGGCAATCTCGTGGTTCGGGTCTACCGGGCGATCAATCGCCAGAGCCAGGCGATTGGCACCGAGGACGCTATGCGAGAAACGCTGGCCGGAATCCGGAGTGACCCCGAGCTGACGCCGTCACAGCGCGAAGGCCTGTTGCGGCAGATGGAATCCGTATGGCACACCATGCGCCACTACGGTCTGGGGATAGCCCGTGCCGACCGTCTTGCGGTTGAGGCCAGTCAGGCGCAAATTGAGGATTTCATTCGGCACTAGGCAGGAGCTGCCCCGGGCGGGTGTTGCTGGCCCCGGCGCCAGAGGGGCGGGTATCATGCACGGGTGAACCTTTCCGCCCCCCAGCCTGAAACCGCTATCGCCGGCGAACAGCGCGGCGCCTTCAGTCTGCTGTTTTTCTGTTTGATCAGCGTCGGCATGGGCCAGTCGCTGATGTTTGCCGTGTTGCCTCCCGTGGCGCGCAGCATGGGTCTGACTGAGCTTCAGGTCGGCGCGATTTTTGCGATCTCGGCGGTACTATGGGTGCTGGGCAGTCCCTTCTGGGGGCGGCGCAGCGATCACTGGGGACGCCGCCCGGTGATTATTACCGGCCTGTGTGGCTATGCCGTGTCCATGGTGGCTTTCGGCCTGTGTGTGCAGGCCGGTCTGTCGGGCTGGCTGGCTTTATGGCCGGCCTATCTTCTGATGATTGCCTCCCGCTCGATTTTTGGCGCCTTCGGTTCAGCCACCATGCCAGCGGCCCAGGCCTACATCGCCGATCGCACCCCACCGGCTGACCGGGCGGCGCGATTGACCATTCTGGGGGCTGCTTTCGGTCTGGGGGTGACCCTGGGCCCTGGACTGGTTGCCCTGTTGCTGCCGCTGGGGCTTATGGTGCCTTTCTATGCCGTTGGCGTGCTGGGTGCCCTGAGTGCGCTGGTGATGCGCCTCAAATTACCCGAGATACGTCCGCCAAAACCACATGCCGGGTCAGTCCGGCGAATCCGGGCGCTGGATTCGAGACTGCTGCCCTTTCTGCTGGTTGGTATTGTGATTGCCATCTCACAGGCCAGTACCATGCAGACGGCAGGGTTTTACGCCATTGATGTACTGGGCATGGAAGTGGAGCAGAGCGCCCGCTTTGTGGGTTTGGCGCTGATGGGGACGGCCTGTTGTGCGCTGTTTGCCCAGCTGGTGATTGTGCGCATGCTGCGACCTCG
>PWYF01000003.1 GCA_003567955.1 Thiotrichales bacterium | reverse complement strand
GGTCTTTCCAACGGGTACTGGCTAAGGGCACAGGCTGCATATGATACTGAAGTGGCCGAGCGACGCCTTGCATCAACACTGGCCAGGATCAAGCCCTGGCAACCCACACAATCACCATGAACAGCAACAGTTAAGAGCGCCCATGCCAACCCCTCACGACCAACTCAAACAGCGCCAGCGCGCTGAACGCGACACCCACCCCGAAGGCCTGGCACTGCGGGTCCACCGCGCGCTGAGCTGGCTGGACCGTGCCGGGCGCTGTGATGATGACGACGGCCGCTTCGTGTTCCTGTGGATTGCCTTCAACTCAGCCTATTCGGCTGAAACCGGCGAACAGCGCCCGCCCGAAAGCGAGGTCTATCGTGATTTTCTGCGTCGGCTGGATGAACTCGACGCCGACAAGCGCCTGAGCCAACTGGTCTGGGAGCAATTCAGCGGCCCCATCCGGGTGCTGCTGGACAACCACTACATCTACCAGCCGTTCTGGAACCACCACAACGCCATCCCCGGCTACGAGCAATGGCAAAACCATTTCGACAAGGCCAGGGAGGCCGCCCGGCGCGCCCTGGCCAACCACGACACCGTCACCGTGTTGGGCATCGCCTTCAGCCGCCTGTACACCCTGCGCAACCAGATCGTGCACGGCGGCGCGACCTGGGCCAGTCAGGTCAATCGCGACCAGCTCCGCGATGCCGTGCGTATCCTCGAAGCCGTCGTCCCGGCCATCATCGAAATCATGCTGGACCACCCCGACGCCGACTGGGGCGAAGCCTGTTATCCGGTAGTAAACCCGCGCTGAGCGCGGGTGTTGTAGGTCTAATGTCTAAAGTCTTAAGACGTCTTAAGACCTAAAACTTTAGACCTAAAACCCCCGCGAAGCGGGCCCGCTTTCCCGCCTACAACGCCCACGCCCTGGCGTGGGTTTAGGTTCTAGCCAGTCGACAGGTTCGGCTGAAGCGGTTTGATCCGGGCCACTTCACCCTTGATTGCCTGATTGGCATCCCAGATGTCCACGGCAAGTTGGGCATTCATCCAGAAATCCGGCGAGTTCCCGAAAAGTCGCGCGAGCCGGAGCGCCATCTCCGGACTGACGGCTCGACGGCAACGCAGGAGTTCATTAATGGATTGACGCGACACACCCAGTGCGCGGGCCAGGGCAGCAACACTCAAGCCATAGTCCGGCATAAAGTCCTCCCGCAGCATCTCGCCCGGGTGGGTCGGTCGGCGCTTCATTTCAGTCGTATTCGGTACACTCATCGAGCACCCCGAAGGATCAGTGATAGTCGCAAAACTCGACATCCCATGCATCGCCATCAATAAACCTGAAACAGATTCGCCATTGGTCATTCACCGCGATTGCATATTGGCCCTTACGGTCACCGCCAAGTGAATGCAACCGATTGCCGGGCGGTACTTTCAGGTCTTCCAGTCGCGTCGCAAGATTCACATACTCAAGCTTGCGTGCCGCTCGTTTGGCAACATCTGGCGGAACCCGTCTGGCCTTGCCCAGTACGTACAGATCCCTTGTACGTTTGTCAGCAAACGTCCTTATCATATAAGCGGAATGTAATCTGTCACGTGACGCTTGTCAATAATGATAATGTTGACGTCTTTTCCACCTTCCCACTTTCCCGCCTACAACGCCCGGCCAATGGCCGGGCCCGTATAATGCTTCAGTGCTAAACGATACATTCCAAAAGAATTAACCATGAAGAGCACGAAGAGCATGAAGGTGGGGCAGGGGCGCCCCCATGAATGTCAGCCAGGTTTAAGTTAGTCTTGATGGATAAAAAATCAGGCAAGTGAGTATTGCCTGGGGGGAAAATAATGAAGCATACACTTTCGAGATTAGTAACCCGGCCCACCATTTTACTGATGCTGGCGACCATGCTCGCGGGTTGTGTGGCACGAACGGTCTCCATCCCGGAGCCCTCACCACTGATTGTCCCCGATAACATTTCATCCGAGCAGGCCGGTTTGGTGCTGCGCCGGGCGATCCTGCAAACCGGCACCCGTGATTTCCGCGGCCACGCCTGGCGCATTGAGCAAGACCAATCCGGCTATCTGATCATCAGTACACGCCCCAGAGCCCACTATCTCCGGCTGGCCGTTCGGTACAACGAATCCCGCGTCCCCATCCGCATCATTGACGGCGAAAACGTGCTTTACAGCGAACGCTGGCAACGGATACACGGCAACGCGATCGGCTGGGTCAATCTCCTGGAAGAACATCTGCAACGCGCCCTCTATGAGGAGTCCCTGAACCAGGGTGGCGGGCCGCCGGCGCCGGGTGCACAGGGGTGAGTGCAGCAAGAGGGCATCGCCTGTAATAACAGGGGTGACTTGATTTCAGAAAAGGCGCTGTTGGGCTGCAAACGGGGGATGAAAGGTCCCGATAATAACGTAAGGGTTGCTGAGTTTGCGCACATGCGCCTTGTGAGTTGTGCCGAGGAAGAGGTACAGGTCCTTGCTGCGGGCGAAATCATCGATGTATTTTTTGCGGACCTTTTCAATAGCTGTTTTCTCATCAGTGCCTTCAAGGCAGTTCCAGTACAGCTGGCCGATCTCCCAGTCCTCAATCATCAGCGAGGCTTCCCTGCCTGTGTCATCCCGAAAGCGATAGGAAAACTTGTAAGGCAGCTTGCGAATCAGCCGGAAATCAGAGCGGTCAGTGTCGTCAAAAAGCGAGCCTTGTTTCAATGCGGCCCGTGCGGCTTGTTCTCTGGTTCGTTCCCAGTCTCGCTCCGTTTCCTGGGCAACCAGATCCACAATTTCACTGGGCTTGAAGATTACCAGCGAGTAGTCGTTTCTTTTAGCGCCTTCGATAATAGTATCCAGGTTGGTATGGATGGTGTTGCGCTCGAGAATCAGTCGTCGCCGTGCTTCCCAGTTGCGTACCGTGGGTACTTTTTCCAGTACACGGATATTGTCAATGTCGCGCGGCCGGTAACTCTCGGGCCTGGGGTCCTTTGTGTTTTTCTCCAGGTCCAGCTCCACCCAGTAATACTTCCCGTATTGCTGGTCACGCTCCAGAAACCGGAAGGGCGCGGGGTAAATGCGGACCCAGGAACCGTCCTCCCTGAAACCGGCAGTGCAGACCAACTCGATGTGTGAGGTTGAGAGGATGGGGTAGGTTTTAACAGCAATGAGAATCCTTTCTCGTGGCATTTCCTGCTCCTTCAGGTTGTTTTACAAGTGTTCGATTGGAATATCCCAGTCCGGCAGGTTTTTCAGAGCCGAGGCCACCCTGCCACGGTGACACATGCAAGATTCCGCCTCGAAGCAGGTAATGGCAACGCGCCCGTGTTGTTTTGCTATGGTGGCCAGTTCGCGCAGGGCATCCCCGCCCTGTTTCAGCGTGGTTGCCTCGTATTCATCAAAAAGCTTCCGGTAGTCATCCCGGCTATTCAATGATTGCCGCTTTTCCGAAACGATGCCTAATTCGGGCAAATGGAAATATTCGATACCCAGATCATGCAGGGTCTGGCGCATCACGGTTTTGGAAAAGCCGTACTTCCGGCTCAGGGGGTTGCGACGCACATCACACAAGGCCCGGATATTATTCCGGATCAGCTGGTTCAGATAGTGCTCGAAGCTTTTGCCTTCATAACCAATGGTGAAAAACCGGTGCCGGTGTTGCCCCGGTCGCTCGGCATCAACGCGTTTCAGCTCTGCTTGCGAAAGCAGTGTCTCCGCGACCTTGCTGCGAATCGCATAGTAGGGGTAGCGCGTATAGACTGACCTGAGCAGATTGTTGC
>PWYF01000245.1 GCA_003567955.1 Thiotrichales bacterium | reverse complement strand
GCATGGCTGGCGCGCCAGGGCACCCGACACGATCCGCTGGTCTCCGGCCACCTGCCACCCCGGAGCCCGCCCCGACCCTTGTGGCCTGACCTGTTGTGGTTGATTGCGAGCCTGCTGGTGCTATTGCTTAGTGCGCAACTGCTGGTCGGGGGTGCGGCGAGCCTGGCCCGCGAACTGGGTGTCAGCGAAACCGTGATCGGCCTGTCCATGGTTGCCGCAGGCACCAGTCTGCCGGAACTGGCCACTTGCGTTACCGCAACCCTGCGTCGCCAGTTCGACATCGCCATCGGCAATATCCTCGGTTCCAATCTGTTTAATATCCTGGCCGTACTGATGCTGCCGGCCCTGCTGGCGCCCGGGCCCTTGCCGGATGGCATTCTGGTGCGCGATCTGCCCGTGATGGCGGGATTGACCGTGCTGCTGTATCTGATGTGCCGCGGCTGGCCCTCGCCTTATACCATCACCCGCCGCGAGGGGCTGGTGCTGCTGGGCATATTTGCCCTTTATCAGAGCTGGCTATTCGTCCTGGGCAACGGCGGGTAGCAGCAACGCCGCAGAATGGCGGCGACAGACAGATCGGTGTTCCCTGACGGCTGCACGGGTGGACCAGTCTGGGCTATGCTGTGGCGCGACAGGCACGTGGCAGTAATGCCAGACACAGCCGCCCCGGAGTAACCATGGATAACGACGCCCTCAAAAACATGGCGCGCGCGGTACTGCGCACCGAAGCCGATGCCCTGCTGGCATTGAACGAGCGCATTGACGATGATTTTGTGCGGGCCTGCGAAATCCTGCTCGGCTGTCGCGAGCGCATTGTGGTCACCGGCATGGGCAAATCCGGCCACATTGCCAACAAGATTGCCGCCACTCTGGCAAGCACCGGCAGTCCGGCTTTTTTCCTCCACCCCGCCGAGGCCAGCCATGGCGATCTGGGGATGATCACCGCCGGCGATGTCGTCCTGGCCATATCCAACTCCGGCGAAACCGGTGAAATCATCACTCTGCTGCCAATCATGAAACGCCTGGGTGTCCCTCTGATCACGCTCACCGGCAATCGCAACTCCACCATCGCCACGGCCGCCGATGTGGACCTGGATGTTTCGGTGGCGCAGGAAGCCTGCCCCCTGGGACTGGCACCCACCGCCAGCACCACCGCGGCACTGGCCATGGGAGACGCCCTGGCTATCTCACTGCTGCAGTCACGGGGCTTCACCGAGGAAGATTTTGCCCGCTCCCATCCTGGCGGCTCTCTGGGCCGCCGCTTGCTGCTGCGGGTCGAGGATATTATGCACGCCGGCGACAAAACCCCGGCGGTGATGCTTGGCACCCCCTTGAGCGAAGCGCTGGTGGAGATGTCCCGCAAGGGCCTGGGCATGACCTGCGTGGTGGATCAGGATGGTCGACTGCGGGGCATTTTTACCGATGGTGACTTGCGCCGCACACTGGACCGGCCCGTGGATGTGCGCAACACTTCCATAGAAGCTGTCATGACGCCTGACTGCCGCACTGTACAGGGCACCATGCTTGCCGCAGAAGCACTCAATATTATGGAAAAAAGCAAAATCAACGCCCTGGTCGTGGTGGACGACGAGCAGCATGTCCGTGGTGCACTGAACATGCATGACCTGCTGCGCGCGGGGGTGGTATGAACCCGGCCGGCCCCGATTCGCAATGGCGTGAGCGACTGGCCGGAGTTCGGCTGGTGGTCTTTGATGTCGACGGCGTGCTCACCGACGGACGTATCTATCTCAGCGCCGAGGGGGAGGAAATGAAGGTCTTCCATGCCCGGGACGGCCTTGGTATTCGCATGCTCAAGCGCGCCGGCATAGAAGTGGCCGTGATCTCCGGACGCCAGTCCAGGGTGGTGAGCCTGCGGATGTCGGCACTGGATGTGGCGCACGTATTCCAGGGTCGCGACGACAAATTGCCCCTGTTCAGGGAACTGCTTGAACAACTGGGGGTCGATGCTGATGAAGCCGTTTATGTTGGCGATGACGTGATTGATCTGCCGGTCATGGCAGCGGCTGGCACAGCTGTTGCCGTGGCCGACGCCCACCCGGCGGTGCGCCGCGCCGCCGACTGGGTGACCGCAACCGCAGGCGGCCATGGCGCCGGCCGTGAGGTCTGCGACGCTATTCTGGAAGCCGGCGGGCACCTTGAACCCGAGCAGCGGCCCGGGGTCTGAAGGCACAATCAACCCATGACACGCAGCCTCCCCTATATCGCCATGCTTGCCCTGCTCGCCATACTGGCATGGTGGCTGCTGCGCCCGGATGCCTCTCCGGTTACGGTGACGGAGTCAGCAACTGAGGAACAACCGGATCAGTTCATGGAGAATATCCGCATGCGCCACATGGATGAGAACGGGCACCTGCTGTTTGAACTGCAGGCCCGGCACATGGCGCATTTCCCCGATGACGGCCGTGCCACGCTGGATGACATCGTGCTGGACTATTACGCCCCCGATACCCCGCCCTGGTTGATTGAGGCGCGCGAGGGGGTCATCCCTGCGGGCCGTCGTTATGTGCATCTGGCCGGGGACGTCCGGGTGGAAATGCGCATGACCGGGGACGAACCACTGACCCTGCTACAGACTCCCGCGCTGGATGTGGATTTACAGTCGCGTCAGGCTACCAGTGACAGCGGGGTCATTCTCAGCCGCGCACATACGGAACTGCGCAGCCAGCGCATGCAGGCCGATCTTGATACCGGCATGATCCGTCTGGAACAGAATGTACGGGGACGACATGAACCACCCGCGCGCGTGCAATAACAAAGTGACTTCCGGACGCCCTGTCGCGCTGCGGCAACAGGGCGCCGTGCTGGCGTTTGTGTTCCTGCTTTGCCTGCCTGGCGCACTGGCCCAGACAGGCGGGGAACAGGGTCCGGTGGAAATCGAATCTGACCAGGCCGAATTCGAGCAACAATCCGGCATCAGCCGTTATCGCGGCCGTGTTCGCGTAACTCGTGAGGGGGCTGTCATCGAGGGGGAAGAACTCGTTGTCACCCCTGACGAAGCGGGGGATTATTTACATTTCAGCATGCGCGGCAACCCGGCAACTTACGAGGAAAAGCGCCCGGATCAACCCCCCATGAGCGCGCGCGCCAGTCACATGCAATACAGTGAAGAGGATGATGTGCTGCTGCTTGAAGGCAGCGCCCGGGTCACCCGCGGCCGTGACGTACTGCACGGCGAACAGATAAGCTATGAACGCGGCGCCGGGCGGATTCGCGCCAGTGGGGGCGATGCCCCGGATGGCCGCGTGCGCATTCTGATCAATCCCGACGAGGGCAACTGACATCATGCATCAACCCGCCGCGCAAACCACCCCTGCCGTATCCCTGTCCGCGACCGGGTTGTGCAAGTCCTACCGTGGCCGCAAAGTCGTCGATAATGTGTCGTTGCAGGTCCAGACTGGCGAGGTGGTCGGCCTGCTCGGCCCCAATGGCGCCGGCAAAACCACCTGTTTTTACATGATTGTGGGCCTGGTCCCTTCCGACCGCGGCCACCTCAGTCTTGAAGGGCGTGATATTGCAGGCTTGCCCATGCACGCCCGCGCACGCCTGGGCCTGGGTTATCTGCCCCAGGAAGCTTCGGTGTTTCGCAAGCTGAGCGTGCAGGACAACATCCTGGGCATTCTGGAACTGCGCCGTGAACTGGACCGCAAGCAGCGCAAGCAGCAACTGGAAGAACTGCTGGAAGAGCTCAACATCAGTCATATCCGCGACAACATCGGCATGAGCCTTTCCGGCGGCGAACGCCGGCGGGTGGAAATTGCCCGGGCGCTGGCCGCGTCCCCGCGTTTCATGCTGCTAGACGAACCCTTTGCCGGAGTGGATCCGATTTCGGTGCTGGATATACAACGTATTATTGATCATCTGCGCAGCCGTGGCATTGGCATCCTCATCACTGACCACAATGTGAGAGAGACCCTCGGCATCTGTCACCGCGCCTATATTCTCAATGAGGGTCAGCTGATTGCCGATGGCCCCCCTGATGAATTGCTCTCCAATCATCGCGTCCGTCAAGTCTATCTGGGCGAGAACTTCCGGATGTAAAGCAGGCTTTCTGCTCACAGCTCAGCCCCGGCTGTACCGGGACACAACCGGAATCCAGCGTTACAATACGGCCATGAAATCGTTGTTCACCCGGCATCATCATCGCTGTCCGGCGCCCGGCGCCATGGATCAACCCCCATGTTGAAACAATCCCTGCAACTGCGTCAGAGCCAGCGTCTGGCCATGACCCCGCAGTTGCGTCAGGCCATCCGACTGTTACAGCTGTCCACGCTGGAACTGCGCCAGGAAATTAACGAAGCGCTGGAATCCAACATGATGCTGGAACTGGCTGATGAAGACGGCAGTGAAGACGCTGAGCCGGACCAAAGCGCCGGGCAACAGCAGGATGCCGCCGGTGAAGACCCCGAACTGCCGGATGAGCTGCCAGTTGACGCCCACTGGGAAGATATTTATGAACCGCCCGCTGGCCCGGCCACCAGCAAAGATAGTGACTGGGATCCGATACAGCAGGCCGGCAACGCCGAGGCCGGGCTGCGAGAACACCTCAGTTGGCAAACCGAGTTCGCCCATTTCAGCCCCACCGATATGGCCATTGCCACCGCACTGATTGATGCCATTGACGACGATGGTTATCTGCACGAGGACCTCGACACCATCCGCGCCAGTCTGCCCCCGGCGCTGGCAGTTGATCCTGATGAAGTTGAGGCCGTCCTGCACCGCTTGCAGTGCCTGGACCCCCCCGGGGTGTTTGCCCGTGACCCGGCCGAATGTCTGCGTCTGCAGTTGCGTGACATGGACGACACGGACGGCACTGTGGCGCTGGCTCGCGATCTGGTCGACCAACACCTGGAAGCCGTGGCCAGCGGTGACATGGGCCAGCTGGCCAAACGCACCGGAGCATCGGAAGCGGCACTGGCACGCGCGGTGAGCCTGATTCGCACACTCGATCCGCACCCCGGTTCGCGCCTGAGTAACCCGCCAACCGAATACATCACCCCGGACGTATTTGTGTTTCGCGGCGAGCGCGGCTGGGAGGTCGCGCTCAACCCGGCCACCACGCCCAGGCTACGTATCAACCCGCTCTACAGCTCACTGGCCGGCGAGGTGCGTTCGGAACAAGACAGTCAGACCTTGCGCGACCACACCCGGGAGGCACGCTGGTTTATCAAGAGCCTGCAAAGCCGAAACCAGACGCTGCTCCAGGTCGCACGGCGTATTGTGGAACGCCAGCAGGATTTCCTCGAACATGGCGAGGAAGCGATGAAGCCGATGATCCTGCGTGAAATCGCCGAGGCCGTTGAGATGCATGAAAGCACCATCTCCAGGGTCACCACCCGCAAGTATATGCATACCCCGCGCGGCATTTTCGAATTCAAGTACTTTTTTTCCAGCCATGTCTCAACCGCGGACGGCGGGGAATGTTCTGCAACGGCTATTCACGCTATCATCCGCCGCCTGATCGCCGGGGAAAACCCCCGGCGGCCCTTGAGTGACAGCAAACTGACCAACATGATCAGCGAACAGGGCATCAATGTAGCCAGACGCACCGTGGCCAAGTATCGTGAAGCCATGGGCATACCATCCTCAAGCGACCGCAGGAATACGTTCTGACCATGACGCGCTCAATAACTATAGGCGAACTGCTGGACCAGCAACGCGTAGCAACGGACAGCGGCATCACCAGCAAGAAGCGGCTGATGGAGTTGCTGAGCGAATTGATTGCTGACGCAGCCCCCGACCTCGGGGGCAACGAAGTGCTCAACAGTCTGTTGCGACGCGAACGCCTGGGCAGCACCGGACTGGGCCGGGGAGTGGCACTGCCCCACGGCCGGCTGGCGGAAATTGACCGCGCCATGGGTGCCTTCGTCAAGCTGGAAAAACCCATCGACTATGACGCCATGGATGGTATGCCGGTGGACCTGGTGTTCGCGCTGGTGGTGCCGGAAAAAGCCACCGAAGGACACCTGGAAATTCTCGCCAGGCTGGCCGAAAAACTCGGCAACCAGACCACCTGCGAACAACTGCGGGCAGCAGCAAACCCTGCAGAGGCTTGCGAGATTCTCTGTCAAGAGGCACCAGACAGCTGACCATGGCCGGCATCTGTCTCGAACAGTTGCTGAAAACCAGCCAGCTTGACTGGCATCCACGGCATGGCCGCGCACTCTCCCGATTGCGACTCCCTGCCGCCGACATCAATCCCGAAGCGCACCTGAACCGACCCTCACCCCGGATCATAACCCTCAGCAAAGCGGGCGCCGGAGAATCCGACACCCCCGTACTCGCCCTGATTTGTGGCGGGTTCAGCATGCGTCAAGCTGACACGGTGACTGCACAAAGCGTCATCCACACACCCGAGGATGCTGACAGCGCCTATTGCGCGCTGGCAATGGCACTGGCCGGACATGCCGACCTGGCCCTGAACCAGTGTCACGCCACCCTGGTCCGATTGCATGGCCAGGGGATACTGATTAGTGGTCCACCCGGCAGCGGCAAAAGCACCCTGGCGCTGGCGCTGATACGCGAGGCCGGCGCGGCGCTGGTGGCCGATGATTGCGTCGACATACGACCCTTGCGTGAGGCCCCTGCAGGCTGCAGCCCGGCGCTGTTGCGCCACTATCTGCACAGCCCGGAACTGGGGGCGCTCGACATTGCCTGCCTGTTCGGCCAGACTCGTGTCGTGACGGCCTGTCAGATTGATTTGGGCGTCAAACTGACGCCGGCGCCCGCATCCAGGCCAGCGATCGTTGACCTGAACGGAAACTGGCAGCAACAAGAACTGGCCGGGATGACAATTCCGACGCTGTGTCTCGCGGCGCATCATACGCAGGCAGTCACACTGATAGACCTGGCCGCGCGCATGACTGCAATGGGAAATGTGACGCAGGCCATGGCAGATATCCTGCAACAGCGCCAGCAACAGGCCATACAGGACGAGCAAGCGTGAAACTGTTGATTGTCAGCGGACTGTCGGGGTCCGGCAAGAGCGTGGCACTGCACATGCTTGAGGACCTGGGTTATTACTGCATCGACAACATGCCACTGGGGCTGCTGGAAGCCTTCGTCAAGCAGACCCTGGGCACCGGCGACCCGCGTTACGACCTGGTGGCGGTGGGCATAGATGCACGTGCCCGGGCCGATGAAATCGACGGCTATGATGACTGTCTGCAGCGACTGCGCAGCAATGACCTGGAAATCCAGACCCTGTTTCTGCAAGCCGAACACAATGTACTGCTGAAACGTTTCAGCGAGACACGACGCAAGCATCCATTAACCCGCTACGATATCCCGCTGGCTGAAGCCATCCACCGCGAGCGCAAATTGCTCGCGCCGGTGGCCGAACAGGCTGACCTGGTGATTGATACTTCGCGCACCAGCATGCACGAGCTGCGGGAAATCATCGCTGCCAGAGTTCACGGCGAATCCCGCACCCTTTCAGTATTACTGAAGTCCTTTGGTTTCAAACACGGGGTTCCCGGAGATGCGGATTTCGTATTTGATGTCCGCTGTCTGCCCAATCCGCACTGGGAAGCCGACTTGCGGGCGCTGACCGGGCGTGACCAGCCCGTCCGCGACTATCTGGAGAGCCATGAAATGGTCGAGGGCATGTTCCGCGACATCCGTGATTTCAGCGATCGCTGGCTGCCCCACTTTGAAGCCAGCAACCGCAGTTATGTCACCATTGCCATCGGTTGCACGGGCGGCCAGCACCGCTCAGTCTATATGGTGGAACGACTTGGCGAACATTTGCGCCAGCATGAATACATCAAACTGCTAATCCGGCATACTGAATTATCATGAGCATCGGACTGCTGATTATCACCCACAACCAGCTCGGCGCTGACCTGCTGGATACCGCCACCGGTATGCTTGAGCGCGTCCCCTTGCCGACCCGTGTCATGTCGATTACCCAGGACTCCGACATGGAGAAAAGCCTGGGCGAAGCCCGGCGTATTGCTGACGAAGTACGAGGGGAAGGCGGCTTGCTGGTCCTCACCGACGCCTATGGCTCCAGCCCCAGCAACATCGCCAACCTGTTGCGCGAAGACCCTGGCGTGGAAGTGGTCGCCGGGGTCAATCTGCCCATGCTGATCCGGATTTTCAATTACCCGGGACTCCCTCTGGATGAGATGGCCCGGGCCGCCGCCGCCGGCGGACGTGCCGGTGTCCTGCTGTGCGGGGAGCGTGATGGCGAGGGTTGAGCAGGAGGTCACCATTATCAACAAGCTTGGTCTGCATGCCCGCGCCGCCGCCCGACTGGTCACGCTGGCCTCGCAGTTCAGCAGTGACATCCGCTTGTGTCTGGGCGAGCGTGAGGTCAACGGCAAAAGCATCATGGGGGTATTGATGCTGGCCGCCGCCCGGGGCACACGTCTGAGTATTATCGCCGAGGGGGATGATGCCGGCCGGGCCATTGATGAACTGGTTTCACTGATCAACGAACGCTTCGGCGAGCCCGAATAACAAAAAACCCATCCGGACTTGCGCCGGATAATCACAACAACGGGGTGGGCTTCCTGGTGATGAATCTGCACCTGTCAGGCATCGGCATTTCACGCGGGATTGTCAGCGGCCGCGTGATGCGCCTCAGTGACTGGCCGGAAGTCACTGAACGGCGCATGCCACCGCGCCAGGTGGAAGCGGAAGCCACCCGTTATCTGAGCGCCCTTAAACATGCGGATGAGGAACTCGGCACCATTCGCACCGAAATCCCCCCCGGCAGCCCGCCCGAAATTGCCGGCTTTATAGAAGCCCATCAGCTGATGCTGCGCGACTCTACGCTCTCCAGCGCGGTGGTCGAAATTATCCGGACCCGGCGGTGCAACGCTGAGTGGGCGCTCAAGCTGCAGCGCGACGAGCTGGTGGCCGCTTTTGAAAGCATGGAGAACCCCTATCTGCGCAGCCGGCGGGACGACGTTGACCAGGTGGCGTCACGGGTCCAGCGCCTGCTGGCCGAGGGCGCAGGGAAACGCAAACCCGGAAACGCCTGCGGGGATGACAACACCCCGCTGATCCTGGTCGCGGAAGATATCAGCCCGGCCGATATAATAAGCATTCCCCACCGGGGTGTTGCCGCCTTTGTCACCGAAATGGGTGGCCCCTTGTCACACACGGCGATTCTCGCACGCAGTTTGCGCATCCCGGCCGTCGTGGGTGTTCATCATGCCCGTCGTCTCCTGCGTGAGGGCGAGACCCTCATCATCGACGGCAAACGCGGCACGGTGGTGGCTTCCCCTGACGAGCCTACGCTCAAGGCCTTCCGCCGACAGGCACGGGAAGACCGTCGTCATCAGCAGCATCTGCGCCAGCTCAAGAGCGCGCCGGCCCGCACCCGTGATGGAAAGCACATCAGCCTGCAGGCCAACATCGAACTACCTGACGATATCAGCGCCGCCCGCCGAATCAATGCCGAAGGCGTCGGACTCTACCGCACCGAATTCCTGTATCTGAACCGGGAGGATCTGCCTGACGAGCAGGAGCAGCTCCGCGCCTATCGCAAGGTTATCCGGACCATGAAGGGCGCACCGGTGACGATCCGTACCCTCGACCTTGGTGCCGATAAACCCCTGGACCGGGAACGCAGCGGCCATGTCAGCCCCAACCCCGCCCTGGGGTTGCGCGCCATCCGCCTGTGCCTCAACGAACCGGCCCTGTTCCGCCCGCAACTGCGTGCTTTGCTCAGGGCTTCGGCCCATGGCCCGCTGCGGATCATGCTTCCCATGATCGCAAGCCTCAATGAATTGCACCGGGTCAAGGCGCTGATTCGCGAAATCCAGACAGAACTTGACGAAGACGGTCTGCGCTACGACCCCGACGTGCCGGTAGGCATCATGATTGAGGTGCCCGCGGCAGCCCTGGCCGCGCGGTTGCTGGCACCTCACGTGGATTTCTTTTCCATTGGCACCAACGACCTGATTCAGTACACCCTGGCCATCGACCGTGCCGACGAGGAAGTCAATTATCTTTATGACCCCCTGCACCCCGCTGTCCTGCAATTGATAGACATGACCATCAGCGCCGGCAAGCGCGCTGGCATTCCGGTCAGCATGTGCGGGGAAATGGCGGGTGACCCGGGCTATACCAGACTGTTACTGGGACTGGGACTGAATGAATTCAGCGTGCCGCCAACCACTCTGCTGGAAGTCAAACACCTGATCAGCACCAGCGACAGTAGCGAGCTTGGTCGACATTGCCAGCGTATCCTGCGCAGCAGCAGTCCTGAACGCATTAACCGCATGCTGGCTGAACTCAACCGGGGCTGATTACTCTCCACCCACGGTCACCCCGTCAACAAGCAGTGAGGGCGTGCGGATACCGCCGCGCTCATCCAGGTCTGAAGCCACCGCCGCAATGCCGCCAAACATCTCGCGCAGATTACCGGCAATGGTGATCTCGTGCACCGGCCCGGCAATCTCCCCATTGGCCACATAAAAGCCGGTAGCGCCGCGTGAATAATCGCCAGTGACAGTATTCACCCCCTGACCCATCAGGCGGGTCACCACCAGGCCTTTGCCCATCTCTCGGTACAGGGTTTCGGGGGGTTCTGTGCCGGGCGGCAGCGTCAGGTTGTGGACGCCGCCAGCATTGGCTGTGGTTTGCATCCCCAGTCGCCGGGCGCCGTAGCTGTCCAGCACATAGCCCTGCAATACCCCGTCTTGCACCAGCGCCCGTTCGCGGGTGGCTACACCTTCAGCGTCAAAGGCGGCACTACCCAGCCCCCGCGGCAGATGCGGTTGCTCCAGCAGCGACACGCGGGGACTGAAAACAGCCTCACCCAGGCTGTCACCAAGAAAGGAAGCACGGCGATAAAGGGCCCCGCCACTGACGGCACCGATAAAATGCCCAAGCAGACCCCGTGCAGCTTCAGGGGTATAGAGCACGGGCAGGCGCTGGGTTGGCAGACGTCTTGCGCCCAGCAGGGACAACGCCCGGCGACCGGCAGCGCGTCCTACTGCTTCGGCAGATTCCAGGTCGGCGGGATGACGGGCCACGCTGTACCAGCCGTCACGTTGCATACCCTGTTCATCCGCGGCAATGACGGCACACCCCAGCATGTGCCGGGTGCCTTCATGCACCCCGGTAAAACCGTGCGTGTTGGCATACACTCTGAGACTCCGGGTGGTAGAGACCGTCGCCCCTTCGGAATTGCGAATGCGCGCATCCATCCCGAGTGCCGCGGCCTCGCAGGCAGTCGCCAGATCAATCGCAGCGGCCACATCCAGCGACCACGGATGATACAGATCCAGCTGCGGCATTTCGCGGGCCATAAGTCCGGCCTCCGCCAGGCCGGCACAGGGGTCTTCCGCAGTGTAGCGGGCGATACGGCAGGCTGCGGTTACCGTCTCACGCAGGGCTGAGTCACTGAAGTCGGAGGTACTGGCAACCCCCTTGCGATGCCCGAAATAGACAGCCAGGGCGATCCCCCGGTCACGCTGGTGTTCAAGGGTCTCGACCTCACCCATGCGGACGCTGACATCCAGGCCGGTTGCCAGCCTGGCCGTGGCTTCAGCGGCATCGGCGCCCGCCTCCCGCGCCATGGCCAGCAACTGGTGGGCATACCCGCACAGGGTCTCGCGCCAGGCCAGCACATCATCTGCCACAGGCTGTACCGCTGAACTCATGCATTATCTCCGGAAGTTGAAGACACCCGTTATCTCGCGCATTATCAGGCAGCCGGCGCGTGATGGTGATAACCGACAGCGCGATTCTACGCGCCCGTGACACGCCGACCAAGCCGGCAACAAACGCTACCTCAAAGGGGAACCGACAATGTCCTATCAAACCCTGCAGGTTGAACTCAGGGACCACATTGCCCATGTGCGCCTGAACCGGCCGGACAAGGCCAATGCCATGAACGAGGCATTCTGGCACGAATTCAGGGACGCCATGAGCTGGGTCGACGAAACGCCTTCAGCACGGGTTGCCATTATTTCCGGAGAAGGCAAGCATTTCACCGCCGGCATTGACCTGGCCATGCTGATGGGACTGGAACCCGACGCCAGCGCCTGTCAGGGCCGCGAACGCGAAAAGCTGCGGCGCGGCATTCTGCGCCTGCAGGAAACCTTCACCGCCATCGAGCGCTGCCGGGTGCCCGTGATTGCCGCCATTCATGGCGCCTGTATCGGCGGCGGGGTAGACCTGATCACTGCCTGTGACATGCGCTACGCCAGCCGCGACGCCCGCTTCAGCATCAAAGAGATCGACGTGGGCATGACCGCCGATGTCGGCACCCTGCAGCGGCTGCCCCGCCTGATTCCCGAAGGTGTGGCGCGGGAGCTGGCCTATACCGGACGTGAGTTCTATGCGGATGAGGCGCGCGAGCTGGGGCTGATCAACCGGATATACGAGGATCGTGAGACCCTGCTGGACGAAGTCAGGGGCATTGCCGCCACCATCGCCGCCAAATCACCGCTGTCGATCCGCGGCACCAAGGAAATGCTGTTGCATACACGCGATCACAGCGTGGCCGAGGGACTGGAACGCATCGCCACCTGGAACGCGGCCATGATTGTGTCCGATGATATCCGTGAAGCGCTGACCGCGACGCTGGAAAACCGGCCGCCGGAATTCAATGACTGATGAGTATTCTGCAACTCCCCCACGCACGACCGGATGTCATTCTGATTGACTGGCACGCCACGCTGGTCAACACCCATGACGCCATGTACCACGCTGTGGATGATGTACTGCCCAAGTTGCGGGAACTGGGCCTGTATGACCAGTTGCTACCCCCGGAGCACTCCAAAACCGTGGAGGATGCCAAACTGGTCAAATATGTGCGCAAGCACGCCCAGCTACACCCTAAAATCAGTTCAGAGCGCAAGATATCGCGCACCGATATCTTCGAGGTCCTGTTCGGCGACAACCAGAATGCCAAGGCCCGGGCCCACAAGGCTTTCGATGAATCCTATCGCAAGTACGTCGGCGAAGTGCATTCACTGGAGCCGGACACCCGGGAGCAGTTGCAGCGTTTACGCAAGCTGGGCGTGATTCTGGGCGTGATTTCCAATCGTAACCGCGAGTTCATGGAACACGAACTCCACATGGTGGATGGCGAAGGCTGGGGGCATCTGTTCGACACCATGGTCTGCGGTACCGACGTGGCACGACGCAAACCTGCGCCGGACCTGTTACTGGAAGCCCTGCAACGACTGGGACGACCCGTGGATGAGTCCTGCTGGTATGTGGGCGACAGCACCACCGACATCGTGGCCGCCAAGACGGCCGGCATTACCGCTATCTTTTACAATGGCGTTGGCTGGGACCAACACTGGATTGACAAGATATTCCCCGGCACCAGCCGCCACCCGCACCGACCCGACGCAGTCATCCCGAGCATGGCTGAACTGGTGGAACTGGCCCGCCGCATGCTGGCCCAGGACAAACGCGTCCATCGCTATCGCGACCATGAACCAGCGCGTGAAGGAAACGCTGGTTAATTCGTCACGATTGATCAGCGTTTCGTTGAGGAAACGCTGGTTTATTGATCGCGTCTCGGCGGAGTTAATATCCCGGACCCGACAACCTCATCTGTTTCTGGCGCCCCTGCGTCGCACCTGGTGGCTGAGCTGACCACCGATCAAACGACCTGAAGCGGGCCGAAACAATATCCACCAGCCTGATTCTGTTCGATACCTGCCCCATTCTCCGTGCCCTCTGCGCGCTCTGTGGTTTAATAACCACGCCGTCATTAACCACAGAGCTCACAGAGAACGCAGAGCAGGCAATAGCAATATTGCGCTTGACGCATGGATCACAAAACGTTGCGGAACAATCCCGCCACAAAAGGCCCGCGCATCAAACCGATATTATTGCGACGTCACCGTATATTCCTCGACCAGATTGGCGTTGATCTCCTGCTCGGTAAACCACAGACGACGATAATTCTTGTCGGAATAACGCTGGGTCTGGTCACCGAAACGGGGCGAGGCGGAATTCGACGACTGCGAATAACTCAACAGCCCCCAGGCCTCGGGACCCTGGTCGGTAAACTCCACCCCGAAATGCCAGCTGGTGCCATGCCCGATCATATAGCCTTCGCCTTCCACCGAAGACAGCCCTCCTGTTGCGGGCAATACGCCTCCCGGACGGACTCGCGGGAAGCGAGTGTCCTCGGCCACCGGAGAGGTCACCACGCTGACATTGTTAAAGCCCCCTTCCAGGCTGCCGCTGCCGCCGTGCCAGGGCACAGGCGACCCCGCCGGCATGGCCGTGCCGCCTGGCGGCACACCCAGGTAAGGCTGGAAAACCTGCACGCTGCCGAGCTCGGCATCGTAGGCCAGATTGATCTGATCCAGCCGTTGCAGCGCCACCGCCAGGGCCTGCAGCATGGGATCATCTGCCAGGTCGCCTGAAGGTGCCGCAGGATCGCGTGGTGTGTTGACTGGATCTTCGGGGTCAAAGGCGACCGACAAATGGCCCGGCAACTCGTTCCTGTATTGCACCATAAACACCCGGAAAGTATGCGCACCGGTGCTGTCCAGGTTAACCAGTCCGTCCCAGCCGGCAATGGCCGCGCAGCCCGTCGAAACCGAACGGCTGCCGCCACCGGGCAGGTTGACCGGGTCCTCATCAATGGCATCACATCGGGCAAGCAGGGCATCAAGCACCCCGGCGCCCTCGGCAAAGAACACCCGGTTGGAATACAGCGTCTCCATCAATCCCTGGGCCGTGAACAGGCCATCCTGACCCGCCGGCGCAACATCCGAAGCACCGGGGTCCAGCGGGTTCAGTAACTTCAGCAGACCCAGCCGGGTACGCGGGTTTTGGGGCACTTCAGTGCGCCCGTAGAGAATCGGGTAATCGGTCATGGGCTCGGCCGGGTTAGTCAGCCAGTAACTGTCATTGGAGTTTTGCACAAAATCATTGCGCACCAGCACCGGCGCCCGTTCAAAAGGCTCAATGCCGTAGCCGCATTCGCCCTCCACCCAGTCATCTCTGGAGGTCCATCCCTCCAGCACAGGGACCTGCATATCGAAGGCGAGCTGAGTGAGCAAATTCATTACCGCCGACGGGTGTTCACCTTCAAGCTTGCTGCGAAACACCGCCTCGGCATCATCCGAAAGCCTGGGGACCGAGCTGCTATCCATATACATGGCATTGCCCTGGGCATCGGCATAAATGGTGTTGACCCAGAAGCCGGTACCACAATCGGCGAACACCGCCTGGAATTCTTCCAGACTGCGGGCGCGCCCCATGCCCAGCCACTGCCGGAAGAACTGGTCATCGGTGGCATCATTGGCATCCCGGTAGGTAAAGGCCAGCGGTCTTTCACCTTCGCCATCCCCCAGGTCAACCGAATCCCCCCAGGCGGGCAGCAACGGCTCAATCGCACTCAGGTCCAGCATCGGGCCGAATTCGGAATAATAAAAGGTCTTCTCCAGTGTCTCGGTGCCGCCAACGCCATCGGCCACTTCGATCTGGAATGTGCGGGTGGTAATGGGGCGCTCCTCGCCGTCCTTGATATAAATCATGGGGTCATCGTCCTTGAGCTCCAGCAAATAAAGCGTAAAGCGATTGGCCGTGGACACCGTGTGCGTCCAGGCCAGATGCTCGTTGAACCCGATCTGGGGCAACGGGAAGCCGATCAGGCTGGCGCCGGTAACATCAAGCACGCCGGGCACAGTGGCATGGCTTTGCCAGAAACGGCGAGAACCACTATAGGGAAAGTGCGGATTGGCCAGCACCGCACCCCGGCCATGGTGGGTCATCTCACTGCCCAGACCCCAGCCATTGGAGCCCATATCCTCGGGATCAATCCTGAAATCCTCGGGCAGGTGTTGCTGCACTGACTGGCCCAACCGTGCCAGCATCTGTTCGAGGTTCTCGGAAACCTCGGCCATCACCGGGCTGGGCATGGGGTCCTCCCCCGGGGGCGCCGCCATGAATGTCATCCCGGTGGAAAACTGCTCGGCACTGGCAAACATGGCCGCCATGCGGTGATAGGCGTACACATCAACCGGACTCAGTTCGCGCACCCAGGGCTGGCCGGCACATCGG
>PWYF01000269.1 GCA_003567955.1 Thiotrichales bacterium | reverse complement strand
GCCCGGGCAACGCCTGAGTCTGCATATCCGTGAATTCACTGCTGGCCAGGCCGTGCTGGCCGCCGGTATTGCCGGTTATGCCCGGCCGCTTGGTGATGCGGGCCTGCTGCGGATATTTGTGAGTATGCCGTTGATGACTTTCCGGATTTTCGCGATGATTCACTGGCAGGCACTGAGACTCTGGTGGCGCGGTGTGCCGGTTTATCGCAAGCCGCCCCCGCCTCGCAGGCAGACGAGTTGATGACGACGCAGACCCGAATCAATGCCGGGTTTACCCGAGGTAAAGTACCGCTGGCATGGCGACTGGTGGTGCCCGTATTACGCCGGGCCCGCTGTGGCAGTCTGCGGGTTGAGTTGCCCGGGGGTGTGACAGAACATATCCAGGGTGATCGTCGTGGACCGCATGCCCGGCTCAGTATCCACCGTCCCGCTGTCCTCCTTCGGTTTATCACGGCAGGCGAAACGGGACTGCTCGAAGCCTATATGAACGGAGACTGGGATACGCCGGATCTGGCGGGTCTGCTGGAATGGGGTGGGGTCAATGAACCCTGGTTCGGGCGGGTGCTTTCGGGCCATCCCGGCGTGCGGCTGATGGGACGGCTGGTGCATGCGCTCAGATCCAATACACGCCGCGGGAGTCGACGTAATATCGCCAGCCACTATGATCTGGGGAATGACTTCTATGGTTTGTGGCTGGATACCTCGCTGGCTTATTCCTGTGGCATTTATCATCAGCCGGAGGACGACCTGGCCCGGGCCCAGCAGCATAAATTTGATCGCATGCTGGGTCTGCTGGCGCTTCAGCCGGAACACCATCTGCTGGAAATCGGCGCGGGCTGGGGTGGTTTCGCCATCCATGCTGCTCGCCAGACAGGCTGTCGGGTTACCGGGCTGACGGTTTCCCGCGAGCAGTTGCAGGTTTCACGCGAGCGGGCACGCGAGGCCGGTGTCGAAGACAGGGTGAGCTTTCGCTTTGAAGATTACCGTGATCACCGGGGCCAATATGACCGTGTGGTTTCCATTGAAATGTTCGAGGCCGTGGGTGAGCGTTACTGGCCGGCGTTTTTCCAGACGCTTTATGAGCGCCTGCTGCCCGGCGGGCGTGCCGCCCTGCAGGTGATTACCATTG
Organism: Thiotrichales bacterium; assembly: GCA_003567955.1. Classification (GTDB taxonomy): domain Bacteria; phylum Pseudomonadota; class Gammaproteobacteria; order UBA5335; family SLRW01; genus SLRW01. The sequence continues at coordinate 2,678 of PWYF01000269.1, read as the reverse complement.
ATGATGAGCTGTTTCCCGCCTACAGGCGGGAGGCGGATTTCATACAGCGCTATATCTTCCCCGGTGGCATGTTGCCTCCAGTGGGTTTGTTTGAGCAGCACGCTCGTGAGGCCGGGTTGCGAACGGAACTCAAGCGCTTTTTCGGACAACACTACGCACACACACTGGCCTGTTGGCAGCAGCGCCTGGAGCAGGCAGGGAAAAACTTGCTGGACAAGGGGTATGATGCCTCTTTCCAGCGCATGTGGGCATGTTATCTGGCCTATTGCCAGGCGGGCTTTCGCACCGGTCGTATTGATCTGATGCAAACCCTGTTGCTGCGGGAGTCCGGGCATGGCTGAAACCCCTGAAGATCCCCCCGTGGCAGCAGGGCTTTATCCTATCCGCACTGTGGCCAGAAGGACGGGTGTAAACCCCGTGACACTGCGGGCCTGGGAGCGACGTCATGGTCTGGTGCGACCAAAACGTACGGCCAGTGGCCACCGACTCTACTCCGATAGTGATATAGAACGTATCCAGCGCATTGTGGAAATGCTAAAGGCTGGCGTCTCCATTGGCAGAGTCGGGCGGGCGCTTGAGCAGGCACCAGAGGGGATTGCCGAAACAGACTCACTGGACAGCCTCCTGGCTGATTGCAGGCAGCAGATGCGCGGCGCCGTGCAGGCGTTTGATATCAGCCGGATGGAGCGAATTTACAATGAGGCCCTGGCGCTTTACCCCGTGACGCTGGTCACCTCCCGGGTGATTTCGCCATTGCTGCGGGAGCTGGGAGAAGACTGGGCGAAGGGTGAGGCCAGTGTGGCCGAGGAACATTTTTTCAGTGTATTCCTGCGCAACAAACTGGGGGCACGTTTTCATCACCGCCTGGGGCAAACCAGCGGGCCCCGGATCGTTCTCGCCTGTCTGCCGGGTGAGGCGCATGAGATCGGGCTGTTGTTGTTCGGGCTTTCGGCCCTGGCGAGGAATTTCAGAGTCGTACTGCTGGGCGCCAATATGCCTTTGGCGCCGCTGCCGGAGACGGCCCGGCAATGTGGCGCCGGGGCGGTGGTGCTGGCGGGGAGTGCCAGCACGTCATGGGCCAGCGTCGAGGCTGATTTCAGCCACCTGGCCCGGGAGCTGGATGCGCCCCTGGCGGTGGGCGGCGGGATCTGTGAGCAATATGCCGGGGCTATCCGTGCGGCCGGCGGCGTGGTGTTGGGCGAAGACCATGAGGCCGCCCTGCTGGCGCTGGAAGCGCTGCTGAGAAAACAGCGCTGATCAAGCATACGCGGCCCATGTGAATCAGCGGTTTATCAACGCTTAATTACCGTTGTGGTAGGCGGGACTCAGTTCAAGTACAGCGTTGATCATGGCGCCGGCGTGTTCCGGCGGCACGCCGGGGGTAATGCCGTGACCGAGATTGAAGACATGACCGGCGCCGGGTCCGTAACTGGCCAGTATCCGGGCCACTTCAGCACGGATGGCCTCGGGTGAGGCATTCAGTACGGCCGGATCCAGATTGCCCTGCAGCGCCACCCGGTCACCCACCCGGGCCCGGGCGTCGCCGGCTTCGATTGTCCAGTCCAGCCCCAGGGCGTCACAGCCGGTTTCTGTCATCAGTTCCAGCCACGGCCCGCCGCCCTTGGTGAAAAGAATCACCGGCACCCGGCGGCCATCGTGTTCAGATTTGAGTTGTTCCACGACCCGCGCCATGTAGGCCAGGGAAAATTCCCGGTAGGCGGGTGTGGACAGAGCCCCGCCCCAGGTGTCGAAAATCTGCACGGCCTGGGCGCCGGCTTCGATCTGGGCATTGAGGTAGTCGGCCACGGTATCGGCGAGCAGGGCCAGAAGCGCGTGGGCGGTTTCCGGCTTGTCGTAAAGCAGGGATTTGGCGCGGGCAAAATCGCGGCTGGAAGCGCCCTCGATCATGTAGGTCGCCAGGGTCCAGGGGCTGCCGGCAAAACCGATCAGGGGCACGCGCCCGGCCAGGGCCTGGCGGATGGTGCTGACCGCCGACATCACGTAGCCCAGATCGTGTTGCATGTCGGGCTTGCGCAAGGCCCGGATGGCCGCGGCATCACGTAACGGGCGTTCGAATTTTGGCCCTTCGCCTTCGGCGAAATACAGCCCCAGGCCCATGGCATCGGGAATGGTGAGGATGTCGGAAAACAGGATCGCGGCATCCAGCTCAAATCGTGCCAGCGGCTGCAGCGTGACCTCACAGGCCAGCTCAGCCGATCGGCACAGATCCATGAAGCTGCCGGCTTTTTCGCGGGTGGCGCGATATTCTGGCAAATAACGCCCGGCCTGGCGCATCATCCACACCGGGGTGCGGTCCACCGGCTGGCGTTGCAGGGCACGCAGCAGGCGGTCATTTTGCAAATCAGGCATCAAACACTCCGGCAATCTCGCGCTGGATGGCGGCGGCTGCGGCCACCGGGTCGACAGCATCACGAATGGGGCGACCCACAACAATATAGTCTGCCCCGGCTTCAAAGGCCTGACGCGGGGAGACCACCCGTTTCTGGTCGTCCACGGGCCGATTGTCGACGGGCCGGATGCCAGGGCTGACGATCAGCAGCTCGTGATTGACGTCGGCGCGCAGGGCGGGGATTTCCAGGCCTGAGGACACCACGCCATCGCAACCGGCGTCAAGCGCGCGCCGGGCGCGTGATAGCACCAGGGCCTCGGCGTCGCAG
>PWYF01000177.1 GCA_003567955.1 Thiotrichales bacterium | reverse complement strand
GGCTATAATCACCCGGTTGCGTGCAGACCGGAAAGTCTGCACCAGATCCGACATACCCGTCACATTTTCCGGACAAGGATGCTGTCCCGCCTCCAGCCACAGGCACCCGGCGTAAAAACCGTGACGGCAATAACACAACGGGGTCACTGGTGATTTTCAATACCGCATTGAATGAAGATACCGACGCGCTGCGCGAAGCAGTCGAGCGCTTTGCCGCCAGCGAGCTGGCGCCGCGCGCGGCGGCGATCGACGAGAAAAACGAATTCCCCGCCGAGATGTGGCAGAAGTTCGGCGAGCTGGGTCTGCTGGGTATGACCATCCCCGAGGAATACGGCGGCACCAACGCCGGTTACCTGGCACACCTGGTGGCGATGGAGGAAATTTCCCGCGCCTCGGCCTCGGTGGGCCTGTCCTACGGCGCGCACTCGAACCTGTGCATGAACAATCTCTACCTGCACGCGACTGAAGCCCAGCGCCAGAAATACCTGCCGGGCCTGTGCTCCGGTGAGCTGGTGGGGGCACTGGCGATGTCCGAGCCCGGCGCCGGCTCCGATGTGGTGGGCTCGATGAGCTGCCGGGCCGAAAAAAAGGGTGATTACTGGGTCGCCAACGGCAGCAAGATGTGGATCACCAACGGCCCCGATGCCGATGTATTGGTGGTGTACATGCGCACCGCCGGCCCCGAGGCCGGCTCTCGCTGCATGACCGCCTTCCTGATTGAAAAAGGCATGAAGGGCTTCTCCACCGCCCAGAAACTGGACAAGCTGGGCATGCGCGGCTCCAACACCTGCGAGCTGGTGTTCGAGGACTGCGAGATCCCGGAAGAAAACGTGCTGGGTGAAGTCAACCAGGGCGTGCGCATCCTCATGGCCGGGCTCAACTCCGAGCGCATCGTGCTCTCCGGCGGCCCGCTGGGCATCATGCAGGCCGCCATGGATGCGGTGCTGCCCTACATGCATGAGCGCAAGCAGTTCGGCCAGCCCATCGGCACCTTCGAAATGATGCAGGGCAAGCTCGCCGATATGTACACGCGTCTGCAGTCGGCGCGCGCCTACTGCTACCGCGTGGGCGAACAGCTTGACCAGGGGACAGCCACCCGCCGCGACGCCGCCGCGTGTCTGCTGCTGGCCTCGGAGTCGGCGGTGCAGTGCGCGTTGGAGGCCATCCAGAGCCTGGGTGGCAATGGCTATATCAATGAATACCCCTGCGGCCGGCTGCTGCGTGACGCCAAGCTGTATGATATTGGCGCCGGCACCAACGAAATCCGCCGCATGCTGATCGGCCGCGAGCTGTTCGAGCAAAGCGCCTGATATCATCACTTTTTAATTCACGATCTGACCAGGGAATTGACCACGTTATGAGTGATCCGGTTGTTATTGTTGCCGCCCGCCGCACCCCCATTGGCGCCTTCCAGGGTGCCCTGGCCACGGTGCCCGCCACCGAACTCGGCGCCACCGCCATCCAGGCCGCGCTGGGCGATGCCGGCGTAGCCGGTGAGGATGTCAATGAAGTGCTGATGGGCTGCGTGCTGCCCGCCGGCCAGGGCCAGGCGCCGGCGCGCCAGGCGGCCATAGCCGCCGGCCTGCCCAAAGGCGTGGGCGCAGTCACTGTCAACAAGGTCTGCGGCTCGGGCATGCGCACCACCATGTTCGGCCATGACATGATCGCCAGCGGCAGTGCCGATATCGTGGTTTGCGGCGGCATGGAATCCATGTCTCTGGCGCCGTATCTGCTGCCCAAGGCGCGCGGCGGTTACCGCATGGGTCACGGTCAGGTGCTCGATCACATGATGCTCGACGGGCTGGAAAACCCGGCCGACGGCCAGGCCATGGGCACCTTCGCCGAGAATACCGCTGACCGTTATCACTTCTCGCGTGAACAGCAGGACGAATACACCCGCGTCTCGGTCACCCAGGCACTGGACGCCGTCAACAATGGCGGCTTTGACAGCGAAGTCACCCCGGTGACGGTGCGCTCGCGCAAGGGCGAGACCGTGGTGGACAAGGACGAGGAGCCTTTCCGCTGCAACCTGGACAAGCTCGGCGAGCTGCGCCCGGCCTTCCGCCGCGACGGCGGCACGGTCACCGCAGCAAGCTCTTCGTCGATTTCCGACGGCGCCGCCGCGCTGGTGCTGATGCGCCAGAGCGAGGCCGAAAAACGGGGCCTCACGCCACTGGCGCGGATTGCGGGCCACGGCGTGCACGCTCACGAGCCGGAGTGGTTTACCACCGCGCCGGTCACCGCCATTCGCAATCTGCTGCAGCGCCTGGACTGGACGGTCAACGACGTGGACCTGTTCGAGATCAACGAGGCCTTTGCCGTGGTGGCGATGGCGGCGATGACCGACCTGCAGATTGGCCGTGACAAGCTCAACGTCAACGGCGGCGCCTGTGCGCTCGGCCACCCCATCGGCGCCACCGGCGCCCGCATCATCGTCACCCTGCTGCACGCGCTGAAGCAGCGCGGTGGCAAGCGCGGGGTAGCCTCACTGTGCATCGGCGGCGGCGAAGCTACAGCTATAGCGCTTGAGGCGCTGTAGCGCTGTAGCGCTGTAGCGCTTCGCGCTGTGATTACGTGGTTATGTGATTAAGTGGTTACGTGTTGGTGTGCGGCTGCGCCGCACATTGCTTAAAACCTGAAACCTACAACCTAAAACGATTATTTGATGCCCATATTCAAAAGCCAGATTGATCCGGGTAGCGAGGACTACCGCGCCAATGCCAAAGCCATGCAGGCACTGGTGGAGGACCTGCATGCCACGGTGGCCAAAGTGGCGCTGGGGGGCAGCGAGGCCGCGCGCGAGAAACATCTGGCGCGCGGCAAACTGCTGCCACGGGATCGTATCCAGCGTCTGCTGGACCCGGGCAGCCCGTTTCTGGAGGTGGGCAATCTGGCCGCGCATGGCATGTATGAGGATGCCGCCCCCTGTGCCGGGGTAGTTGCCGGCATTGGTCATGTGCACGGGCAGGAAGTGATGGTGGTGGCCAATGACGCCACCGTGAAGGGCGGCACCTACTACCCGCTGACGGTCAAGAAACACCTGCGGGCCCAGGAGATTGCGCTGGAGAATCACCTGCCCTGTGTGTATCTGGTGGATTCCGGCGGCGCCTTCCTGCCCATGCAGGATGAAGTCTTCCCTGATCGCGATCATTTCGGCCGCATCTTCTACAACCAGGCGCGCATGTCGGCGCTGAATATCCCGCAGGTGGCGGTGGTGATGGGCTCATGCACGGCCGGGGGCGCCTATGTGCCGGCGATGAGCGACGAAGCCATTATCGTGCGCAACCAGGGCACCATCTTTCTGGGTGGCCCGCCGCTGGTGAAGGCCGCCACCGGCGAGGAAGTTGACGCCGAGGCGCTGGGCGGCGGTGATGTGCACAGCCGCGAATCCGGCGTCACCGACCACCTGGCCGACAACGACGTGCACGCGCTGGGCATGGCGCGCGATGTGCTGGCCCGGCTGAACCGCAACAAGCGCCTGCCGGTGGCGGTACGCGAACCCCGCGCGCCGCGCTACCCGGCGCATGAGCTCTACGGCATTGTGCCCCAGGATACCCGCCAGCCCTTTGATATCCGCGAGCTGATCGCACGCGTGGTGGATGACTCGGAAATCCAGGAGTTCAAACCCCTGTATGGCAAGACCCTGGTCTGCGGGTTTGCCCATATCCACGGCTATCCGGTGGGGATTGTGGCCAATAACGGCATCCTGTTCTCCGAGTCGGCGCTCAAGGGCACGCATTTCATCGAGCTGTGCGACCAGCGCAACATCCCGCTGGTGTTCCTGCAGAACATCACCGGCTTCATGGTCGGGCGCAAG
>PWYF01000229.1 GCA_003567955.1 Thiotrichales bacterium | reverse complement strand
TCGTGAAACTGGCTGGCGATGGTGGGATACACGGGCACCTCGTCATCGCCAGCCTCAAACGCGAGGCGATTGCGCCGCCACTGCTTGCGGATATCACGCAGGGCGTCCTCGGAACCGCGTTTTTCAAATTTGTTGAGCGCCACCATGTCGGCGCAATCAAGCATGTCGATCTTCTCAAGCTGTGTGGCTGCACCGTAATCACTGGTCATGACATAGAGCGAATGGTCAACCAGATCAACGATCTCGGTATCGCTCTGACCAATTCCGGCGGTTTCCACAATAATCAACCCGTAGCCCGCGTGCCTGAGCAGCGCAATGCTGTCCTGCAACGCCGCGCTGGTGGCGCGATGACGTCGGCGTGTCGCCATGGAGCGCATGAACACGCGATCATTATCCAGGCTGTTCATGCGTATACGGTCACCGAGCAGCGCCCCACCCGTACGCCGCCGCGTCGGGTCCACGGCCAGCACCGCGATCTGTAACTCAGGGAAAGCAGCAAGAAAGCGGTTCAGCAGTTCATCGGTCAGGCTGCTTTTCCCGGCGCCACCCGTGCCGGTAATCCCCATCACAGGGGCCTCGCCCGGCTGGCTCGCCCAGGTCTCACGCAAGGCCTGCATGGCGCGTGTATCCTCGGCATGGCGTTCCATCCAGCTCAGCACGCGCCCGAGCCCGTGGTGATCTCCCGCGCGGGGGACAGACGGCTGTGCGGGGGGCTGTTGCCGGGCCGCCCGGGTGCGGGCCATGAGATCCTCAATCATGCCCGGCAGGCCGAGGCGCAGGCCGTCATCCGGCCCGTAGATCTTCTCTACGCCATACGCCTCAAGATCAGTGATTTCTTCCGGTGTGATGGTGCCACCGCCGCCGCCGAAAACACGGATATGGCCGGCGCCATGCTCCCGCAGCATATCTACCATGTAGCGGAAATATTCGACATGACCGCCCTGATAGGAGCTGACGGCGATGCCGTCCACGTCTTCCTGCAGGGCGGCGCGGACGATCTCACGCACCCCGCGGTTATGCCCCAGATGAATGATTTCGGCGCCCTGCGACTGCATCACGCGACGCATGACGTTGATCGAGGCATCGTGACCGTCGAACAGTGACGCTGCGGTAATAAAACGCAGCGGCACTTCGGCGGTTTCTGTTTCAGCCAGGGGCTGGCTCATGCGTAGGACCCCCCGCAGCAGCGGCGGTTAGCGTGCTCCCATGCGAACGGCGCCATCAAGACGGATGGTTTCACCGTTGAGGTAACCGTTTTCGAAGATGTGCCGGACCATGCCGGCATATTCCCCGGGCGTTCCGAAACGCGAGGGAAAAGGAATCTGCTGGGCCAGTGAATCACGCACCTTGTCCGGCATCGCGGCCATCATGGGGGTTTCAAAAATCCCCGGGGCGATGGTGCAGATACGGATGCCGAAGCGCGCCACATCACGGGCGATGGGCAACGTCATGCCGACCACGCCGGCCTTGGAAGCCGAATAGGCGGCCTGCCCGACCTGACCGTCATAGGCAGCAACAGAGGCGGTATTGACGATCACACCCCGCTCGCCCCCGCTGTCGGGGGTGTTTTCGGCCATGGCCTCGACGCCCAGCCGAATTACATTGAAGGTGCCGTTAAGATTGACGTTGATAGTGCGAGTAAATGTCGCCAGCGGGAAAGGGCCGTCGTCAGACAACATCTTGGACGCAGTGGCGATGCCGGCGCAGTTGACCACACCATGCAGACCACCCAGGCTGTTACGGGCCAGCTTGACAGCATCCGCCACGCTCTGCTCGCTGGTCACATCCACTTCGGCAAAACGCACCGCATCACCCAGTTCAGCGGCCAGTTCTTCGCCCTTGTCACGATTGACATCGGCAATCACGGCGCGACCACCTGCGGCAACCACCTCGCGCACGGTGGCTTCACCAAGTCCGGAGCTACCCCCGGTCACCAGTACAGTTCTGTCCTGAAGCTGCATCTTGCGAGACTCCTGATCTGTTGCAAACCACTGGATAAGACGATCAGTGTGCCATGCCGGGACCCTGATCGCAGTAATCGCCGAAGCGCTTCATTGAGGCGGCCCAAAATGCGGCTTTCATTCGAGCAAGCGCTTGGTATAATCCGGGCATGACTATATCGGACTCCGAAAACCGGCGCAATAAACTGATCCGCGCTGCCGCCAGCCTCTTCCACGAAAAAGGCTATGCCGCCACCACGGTGCGCGACATCGCCCGTGCGGTGGGCCTGCAATCCGGCAGCCTGTTCTATCACTTTCGCAACAAGGAAGAAATCCTGGTCGCGGTGATGCAAAACGGCATGCGCCGCACCTCTGAAGCCGCCGCCGCGGCACTTGATGGGCTCAGCGACCCGTCCGAACGTCTCAGAGCCCTGTTCCGGGCGCACCTGGAAACCCTGCTCGGTGATCTGCAGGATGACATGATTGTTCTGTTGTATGAGCAGCGCAGCCTGCCGATTGAGGCCCGCGGGGAACTGGTCAAGCTGCGGGATGAATATGAGCAGGTCTGGCAACAGGTGATATCGGACGCTGTCGACGCCGGCGTGGTTCGCGGCGACCCCGGCGTGGTTCGTCGCTTCAGCCTCGGGGCGCTGAACTGGACCGTGCAGTGGTATCGCAAGGATGGGCCACTCTCCCCCACCGACCTGGCCGACGAATTCCTCAACACCATCACCATTTGACCCCGGTGCCGCACCGCTGCTTCGACTGGCTTTTAAAGCAACCACCGAAGACACCGAACTCACCGAAAATAATCATTGTTTTTGTGTGGCTAGTCAGAACCGTCAATTGGTACATACAAACACAGAGCCCGCTGAAGACACAGATATAATGTTATTCGGTGATTTCGGTGCCTTCGGTGGTTACAAAATATGAATCTCGTCGCGCCCGCTGGGCGCCCCGCTCCGAATCTGATACCTTTTGCCCTCAATTTGGCCCCGGTAGCTCAGCCGGATAGAGCAATCGCCTCCTAAGCGATAGGTCGCAGGTTCGACCGATTTGTCGGGAACAAATCGGCGCGACCGAAGGGAGCCCCGAAGGGGCGAGGCCCATGGACGGGCCTCGCAATCCTGCCCGGGGCCCATCGGCTGCCCCCGCTACTGGGCGCTTCGCACCGAATCTGATACCTTTTGCCCTCAATTTGGCCCCGGTAGCTCAGCCGGATAGAGCAATCGCCTCCTAAGCGATAGGTCGCAGGTTCGAATCCTGCCCGGGGCACCATTACCGGGCCGCAGGCCCGGCGTGTTTAAGTGGTTAGGTGATTAAGTTATTAAGTTGGTGGTGTGCGGCTTCGCCGCACAAACCAAAAAAAATGCGCGGCCATAGCCGCGCACCTTCACGTAACCACTTAAACACCTAACCACTTAAACACGTCGGACCCGCTACGCGGGCCCGGGAATTTGGTGGAGCCGAGGAGGATCGAACTCCCGACCTTCGCATTGCGAACGCGACGCTCTCCCAGCTGAGCTACGGCCCCATGACCCGCATCGCCTGCGGGCGGGCTGCTATTCTAACGGGAACATTCGTTGAATGCACGTGAAGGCAGCGCCGGTCAGTCATCTCATGAACCCGTCACAGGAAACAGGCATGCGGCGTATTTCAGTGGTCATTCCGGCGCTGAATGAGGCCGGCGAGATCGATCTTACACTGGCGGCACTGGCGCGGTTACGCGCGGCGGGTGGCGAGGTTATCGTGGCCGACGGCGGCAGCACGGATGCGACCCGCGAGATTGCCCGCTCGTTGTGCGACCAGCTTGTCCAGGCGCCCCGGGGCCGTGCCCGCCAGATGAATGCCGGCGCTGCCCGCGCCCGGGGCGAGCTACTCTGGTTTCTGCATGCCGATTCCCCGCCCTCGCCCGCCGTGCTTGACCAACTGGCCAACGCCGCAGACGCCGGAGCACCATGGGGGCGGTTTGATGTGCGCCTTTCCGGCCCCGGACTGCTGCTACGGGCAACAGAGTGGCTGATGAACCGGCGTTCACACCTGACGGGCATTTGCACTGGCGATCAGGGTATTTTCGTGCGGCGCGAGGACTTTGAAAAGCTGGGTGGTTTCGCTGAAATCGCCCTGATGGAAGACATCGAACTATCCCGTCGCCTTCGCCGACGTGCCTGGCCGCAGCGTCTTCACGGCCCCCTGCTGACTTCCAGCCGCCGCTGGGAACAAAACGGGGTGGTACGGACCATTCTCACCATGTGGCGACTGCGGCTGGCCTTCTTTCTGGGCGCTGATCCGGAGAAACTGGCGCGACAGTACCGGGGCAACGCATGAGTCATACAAGGGGCTATCGTTATCCCGATGCACGCATTGCGATTTTCGCCCGCCTGCCGCAACCCGGACGGGTCAAAACCCGCCTGGCACAACGTATTGGCAACATCCCGGCCACCCGAGCCTATCGCCAGATGGCGGAAACAACCGTACGCCGGATCAGCGCGGCGGAGCTGGCCCCGGTGACCCTGTACGCCACTCCGCATGGCAGTTCGGCTCTGTTCCAACGATGGCGACGGGACTATGGCATCGCTATACGCCAACAACCCCGCGGCAAGCTTGGCCGGCGTATGCATCATGTCCTGGGCCAATCCCTGCGTGACAGCCGGATTGCCGTGGTGATTGGCACGGATGCCCCGGCACTTGATATCGGGCAAGTCGAGGCAGCGCTGCAGCATCTGCATGAGGGTGCCGATGCCGTATTCGTTCCCTGCGAGGATGGCGGCTATGCCCTGGCCGGCCTGAGGCGACGCTGTGAACGGCTGTTTACAGGTATCAACTGGGGCAGCGGACGTGTGACGCAAACCACGCGCACGCGCATTGCCACATCGGGCATTCACGGGGTTTTTTTAAAGTCTTGCTGGGATATCGATGATGCCGCAGGCCTTAGACGGGCACGGCGTTGTGGCGTACTGCCACCACACTGAAATCATATTGTCAGCGTCGAATCTCGATCCGCCCCCGTTCATCGAAAGGCACGCTGCGGCGCACGGGTGAGTCGATTTGGGCCGTACCCGTTAACTGATATTCCACGGTTTCATCGCCCGAGGTCAGTTGATTGAAGGCATGGCGGGCATAATCAAGCAGGTTGGTCTGCATTTCCAGAGTCAGAGGCACCGACTTTCCGGCCGGAAGGGACTCGGCAAGCGCCAGTCGACCCTCAGCGAAATCATGACCAGCCAGCGCCAGCTGCCATTCAATGGCCTGCAGCCCGATACTGAAACTGTTGGGGTTATGGGCGGCAAGCACCACCTCATAATGCTGGCTACGAAGGTCGGCTTTTACCAGCCGCACTTCTCGCAGATCCAGCTCGGGCGCAGACACTGCCTGCTGCAGTACAGCACAGCCACCTGTGGCCAGCATGACCGGCAGGGCCAGCAAGAGACAAAGCATTCGTATCGGCATCGGCCAAACTCCGGTTCCGGAGCACTTCTTATACCCGATCAGAGACCGTGTGTACCAGCCTGCCTGTCAGCCAACGGCTTTCTGCTTGTCCTCATTGGCCATTTTCAGCCAGTATCCTACCCGGTCAGCCGTCATCAGCTTGCCGGCGGATTCACCTTCGATACGCTTGCAGCCCGCCTTGGCCAACTGTTCGGCGAGGGTGTCATTACTTACGCCGGGCGCCACCACGGCATCAACGACCCGGGCCGCCATCTTGATCAGGTGGCCAGTTACCAGCAGCGTATCCCGATCACTGGCAGCCCGATCAACCAACTGTCTTGCCAGGCGAACCTCATGCGGGCGCCACCGCAACAGACCCAGCGGCGACGATTGTTCGGTGCCGAACCCGTGCAAGGAGATGCGATAACCACTTTTACGCAGGGCTTCGATCTGGCCCCGGGCTTTTTGCTCACCGGCAATCAGGCTTTTCTCGCTAAACTCAAGCACCAGTGACTCTGCCGGCAAATCAAAGGAGGACACGATACCATCCAGCATTTCGGCAAGCGCCACCTGGGCCACGGCACAGCCCGGAATGCGCAGCACCAGATTGACATCCGCGCTCTCATGCTTTCGCCACTGCTCCAGGTCCTGCAGCCCCTGGTTAATGCGCCACAGAATATAGTCATACACATAGCCGCCCCGTTCGGCGATTTCATTCAATGTCTGCTCGGGAATGCGGCCATGAGTGTCGTGGGGCCAGCTAACCTCGGCACGCAAATGATCGCACGCCCGGCTGTCAGCACGGGTCTGGGGGATGTAGCGCATTTCCAGTGCGCTTTGTTCCAGTGCGCGGGCAAAATCCGCCACCAGTTGCATGCGGCCGGCTACTGCCTTCTCCATGCCCTTACGATAGCGCACAAACTCATGCTCGCCGATGCGCGCGGATTGCTTGCTGATTTCAGAACGGCGCATCAATTCATCAGCGCTATCGCCATCGCGCGGGAACACAGTGGCCCCGACACGGGCCTGCAGACTGAGCTTGTGCTCGTTGATTTCCATTGGCGCGCGCAGCGCCTTTTGCAAACGCTGGCAGACTTCCTTGACGAAGTAACCGCCGCCGCCCACATCATGCAGCACCATGCCGAATTCGTCGTTGCCGAAATGAGCCAGCACATCGGAACTGCGAAGCGCACTGCGCAGACGGGCAGTAATATTCTCGATCAACTCGGGCAAACTTTCATCGCCGATGACTTCACGGACATCATGGAAATCATCAAAATCAAGCATGAGCACTCCCAGAGAGCCGACATTCTGGTCGGCCACCCCGATTGATTCCGCAAGCGCTTCACGCATCCCGGCCCGATCAGGCAAATCATTCACACGATAGGCGCCGCCAGAGGCCTGCAGCTCCTGTTCCAGCGCTGAAGCCCGATCCCGCAATTCGCGGGTCTGGTCCATAACCAGCTCACTGGCATTCCACATCATCATGGCACCGGTGTACTGACCCCAGATACCAAAAACAAAAGGCATGATATTGAGCAGCCACAACGCCGGGTTACTGCCCTGGGCAGCGATCATCCCGTCCACACTGATGGCGCCCTCCTGAAACCAGGCAACCAGCAATGTGCCGATAACGACGGCCACGACCGCGATACCCGTCCCCCAGAGTGCATAACTGTTCACCCTGGAACGAAATACTCGCGCCGTAATGGTTATTTCATTATTTTTCCTGCTCATGCTCCACCCCTTTCAATTCGAGACCCTTGCTGGCAGCCCCGCTGTCATAAGGACCATGCTCCGTAGACCGCTAACTTTGCGTCCCCGCCTTTCAGCGGGTTTGCCCTGATTTTCATCCTACGCTTGCATGCCACACACACAACACCAGTCATCGTAGAATCACAGCCGTCAAACTACGACCGGGACCCGGACTTGCGCCCGGCTTCACCCTGCTCCACGCGCTCGTCGCTGACCACCAAACTGTTGCCAGTAACCGACCCGGTCAGCCGGCATGGCCTGGCCCACGGCTGGCCCTTCAACACGTTGCACCCCATCGGCAGCCAGTTGACCGATGCGTTGCGGATCCGAAACACCCGGCACGACCACGCCAACCCCCAACCGACCGGCAAGCCTCACCAGACCCGACATCAGCTTCATGGCCACATCGACTTCGGCGTAATCATCAAGCCATTCCGGCGACATTCTCACTTCATCCGGACGCAACCGGAGCAATGCCTGCAATGAAGAAGCTTCACTCCCGAAACCCGACAGGCAAACCCTGAAGCCGCTTCTGCGTAATTCGGCAAGTGTCTGCTCCGCCGAGTCGCCCCCGGCAGTCAAGGCCCGGCCGCTGAATTCAAGAACCACACCTGCAGGGGATAAACGATATCTTTCCAGCAGACCATTGAGCATTTCCGCCAACGGCAATTTATCGGCAACCGGAGTGTGGACAGGAATGGTTATCCCGACCATGAGATCCTGACGCTCACGCCAGAAGCGCAACGACCTGAAGGATTCGTCAAACAGCCACAGCAAATATTGCTCCAGATGGCCACTGCGACCGGCCAGATCGGCCAACCAACTCCCGTCAACGATCATATTGTCCTGACCAGGCCAACAGGGATGCGCTCTCAAATACACCAGCAAACCATCGTCCGCGCCGGTCTGGGGCACATAATCGAGCACCAGCTCTCTTGCATCCAGGGCCTGTGAAAACAAATCTGCCAACCGGGTATCAGCAGCATCATTGCCCCCACGCTGAATCCCGTATCCGACCTCACCCCGTGGTGAAGCCTTACGCTCGGATTCCGCCAGTTGCATCAGTGAATGTCCATCATCCGCATCACGCGGATACAACACGGCGCCTATCCGGGGTGTCAGTACCGGCCGGGCATTGCCGATCTCCAGAGGGGCATGCAACGCCCGGTGAATGCGACGACAGACGCGGGGCAGATAATTGCCGCTGGCGCCAACGTCATAAAGGGCAATAATGAAGCGATCATCTCGCACATGCGCCATCATGTCCGAGTCTCTTAACGTCCGTTGCAGACGCCCGGCAATGGCCTCGACCACAGCATCAAGCCCACTATCTCCTACCAACCCGCGGACATCACGGAAATCATTAAAATCAATGGCAACCACGCCGATACCGTCATAGCTGCCACCACGTTCGCGTATATCGCGCTGGAGCATCTCGCGGAACTGACTGACACTTTTAAGACCCCGGATCTGGCTGCGATTGTTGTTGTTCTGGCGCAAGACCTGTTCCAGCTCAAGCGTACGGGTCGACAGCGCGCGGGTCTGGTCCATTACCATCTCGCCCGCCCGCGACATGACCATGGCGCCGGTCAGCTGCCCCCATAGGCCAAATACGAAGGGCATGATATTTAACAGCCACAATGCCGGGTTACTTGTCTGAACGGCCATCACGGCTTCGGGTGAGACCGTGCCAAACTGGTATACGGAAACCAGCAGTGTGCCGGCAATGACTGCAAACAATGCGATACCGGTCCCCCATAACGCGTAGGCATTAACGCGGGCACGAAACAGCGCACGAGTGATGGTGGTGCCACCGTCTTCCTTGTTCATTGATACCCCCCCTCTTTGCGAGGCCGTAGCCACAGGCAGCACCACACCGCATGGCTAATAGCGCTCACGCGATCCGGTTCAGGGGAAGACATCGGGGAAGGGAACTGACCACCATCATCCTGAATCAGTGCTGGATCATGGTCGGGCCTTATACAGCGCCCGGCTGGCAGTCCCGCTGTCATAGAGCCCGAGCTCCTTAGACCGGAAACTTTGCGTCCCCGCCTTTCGACGGGTTTGCCGTTATTCCATATCTTATTCAAATAATAGTGAAACACAATCCTTTCACGGACACAGAATCCGGACGGTAGCGAATTCCCGACCATCGGTGCCCCGAGGCGCCTGGCATATCCGGAACCCGATGCAGTCGTTAGAATAGAGGCGTTGTCAGCCTCCCACACGGAGCGTTTGTTACGCATGTCCGCCAGACGACTGCAAAAATTCAGGTCTGTCCTGCACCAGCGTCAGCCGGACCTGACCGTGATCATGGAAAATGTACACAAACCGCATAATCTGGCTGCAGTATTGCGGACCTGCGATGCGATCGGCGTATTCAAAGCTCATGCCGTCTGCACACAACGCGGAATACGAACCTCGGTCAACGCGGCCCAGGGCGCACACCGCTGGGTACCAGTGATAACCCATACCCATCTCGATGAAGCCATCACCGTTGCCCGGGATCAGTCCATGCAGATTATTGCCGCTCACCCGACGCCCGGCGGCGTTGACTTCCGGGATATTGACTACACCCAACCCACGGCCCTGTTGCTGGGGGCCGAACTCGAGGGGCTGACTGAAGCAGCCCTGGCGGCGGCGGACAAGCACGTCAATATCCCCATGCACGGTATGGCAACGTCACTGAATGTTTCTGTGGCGGCCGCGCTTGTACTCTATGAGGCTGAGAGCCAGCGTCGCAGGGCCGGGCTGTATGACCACCCGCAACTGCAACCGTCAGTCATCCGGCATCTGCTGTTCGAGTGGGTCCAGCCACGCATGGCCCGATATTGCCGCCAAAACGGTCTGCCCTATCCCGAGCTGGATGAGGACGGCGACCTCCTCCACCCTCCGGCAGACGGGGCACTGTCAAAGTGACGGCGCTGGCCATACTGAACTTCGCCGGCGGCATTGGTCTGTTCCTGCTGGGAATGAAACTGATGAGCGACGGCTTGCGGGTCGCTGCCGGCAGCGCCCTGCGGAGCATTCTGGCCCGCTGGACCACAAGCTTTCCGCGTGCCGCTACATCCGGTTTTCTGATCACGGCCATGATGCAATCCTCAACCGCGGTGATATTCGCCACCATCGGTTTCGTCAACGCCGGTTTTCTCAATCTTACACAGGCCGTATCAGTCATCATCGGGAGTGCTGCCGGCACCACCGTGACCAGTTGGCTGGTGGTCGTCGTAGGCTTTGACATGGACATCAAGGCCCTTGCCATGCCACTGATCGCCATTGGCATGTTTCTGCGCATCCTCACGCCCGGCGGGCGGCGCGGCCCCCTGGGTGAGGCACTGGCCGGTTTAGGGCTGTTTTTCCTTGGGCTGGATTTATTGCGGGAAATGTTCGGGGACATCGACAGTCCCTTGCTGACAACACAACAGGAGGCAGGCGGCTACCTGTCCCTGCTGCCCTTCCTGGCCGGTGGCTTTTTCATGACATTGATTACCCAGTCTTCCAGTGCCGCCATTGCGGTCACCCTCACCGCCGTTGGCGGCGGGGTCATCCCGCTGACAGGAGGTGCGGCCGTTGTTATCGGTGCCAACATCGGGACGACTTCCACCTCCCTGTTTGCATCCCTCGGCGCCACGCCCAATGCTCGCCGCGCCGCCGTGGGACATGTGGTTTTCAATCTCACCACTGGCGTCGGTGCCTTTGTGGCGCTGCCGCTGGTAATGACTGTGGTTGCCCTGCTGGTCCCCGGGCCTGAGCCAGCCAGCAACCCCGCCTTGTCACTGGCGGTTTTCCATACCCTGATCCAGATTTCGGGTTTACTGCTGTTCTGGCCGTTTATCCCCCGGCTTATTCTTGCCCTGGAACACAGATTCAGAACCCAGGAAGAAGACCAGAGTCGACCCCGCTATCTGGACAGTACCGCCGCAGGTGTCCCTTCGCTGGCCGTGGAAGCGCTCTATCATGAACTGCAACGCGTTCATGGCAGGGCCCGGGCCAGTGTCCAGCATACGCTGAGCACTGAAGACGCCAGTCTGCGAACCATTGACAATGATCGTCACGTAATAACCAACCTCACCCTGGCGGTTGGCCAATTCATCCGTGAAGCCCAGAAAGCCGATCTCCCGGACGAGATTGCCCAGAGCCTTCCGGCGGGATTGCGGGTCACCCAGTACTGCACTGAAATGGTGGAGATGGCCCGCGAAATACTGCTGCTGCAGCCCCAGCTTGAAAGCCTGCAAGACGAAGCCCTGCAATCACAGCTCAATAGATTCCGCAGTGAGGCGGTCAAGGTACTCGAGGCAACTGACAGCCTGCGCGATGACCACAAACCGGAGCACTACGAACAGGCAATGCAGGTACTGCAGGAACAATATCAGCATCTCAAGGCGGCTATCCTGCGCGCAGGTAGCGAAGGCAAACTGGCGATCACCCAGATGGCCCTGAGACTTGAAGAAATCAGCCACCTCCGTCGCGCCCTGGAGCAGGCGGTCAAGGCGGCGCACTATCTCACCAGCCTGCTGCAGCCCGTCAAGGACGATATTGCATACAGGGAGGCCAATTCAGCGCCAGAAGACAATGCCTCTCAAAGTGAATAGCCCTTCCCGGGATCACCACTCGGACATCATTCCAGCCCCGGAGTTGTTGCTACATTCACTGCATGCCACATCATCGCCTCCCGCATCACGGCAACAACAAATGGCAAATACTGGAAAAGGGGGCATCCAGGAAGGGACGGCAAATAGGCTGATACACGCCGTCGCTGAAGAAGATTGGTCGGGGCGGCAGGATTTGAACCTGCGACCCCCTGCACCCCATGCAGGTGCGCTACCAGGCTGCGCCACGCCCCGACCGGAGCTGCGCATCATACCCGACAACGGGGCTTCAGACAAAGGGTACGGAAATTAACAGATCAGCGCTGGTTGAGCAGGTGCAACAGCTCTTCAAGTTCAGTGCGAATCTGGCGAATCACCTGCTGGCTGTGCTGCACATCGTCGCGCACAGCCTCGCCTGAAAGCTGCTGCCGGGCACCACCAATGGTGAATCCCTGTTCATACAGCAGACTGCGAATCTGGCGGATGACGAGTACGTCATTGCGCTGGTAATAACGGCGATTGCCACGACGCTTGACCGGCTTGAGCTGGGGGAATTCCTGTTCCCAGTAGCGCAGCACATGCGGCTTGACGGCACAAAGCTCGCCAACTTCACCGATTGTGAAATAGCGCTTGCCCGGAATCGGGGGCAGTTCGTCGTTATTGCCCGGTTCCAGCATAGCCCTCTACCCGTAACTTGAGTTTCTGCCCGGGGCGGAACGTCACCACACGCCGTGCACTGATGGGAATTTCCTCACCGGTCTTGGGGTTGCGACCGGGACGCTCGCCCTTGTCGCGCAGATCAAAATTACCGAACCCGGAGAGCTTGACCGGCTCACCCTTTTCCAGCGCCTGGCGGATCTGTTCAAAAAACATATCCACCAGTTCCTTGGCTTCCCGCTTGTTAAGCCCCAACTCATTAAAGAGGGCTTCGGCCATCTCGGCCTTGGTCAATGCTGCCATGATCCTGTTGTCACTCCCTGATGGTCGCGTTGAACTGATCGCGCAGCCCCCGGGTCACGCGTGTGATCACTTCTTCCACATCACGATCTTCAAGGGTGCGCGAATAATGCTGCAAAATCAAGCTTAAAGCGATACTTTTTCGGCCCGACTCTATGCCTTTGCCCCGATACACATCAAACACTTCTACTTCGGTCAGCCATTCCCCAGCCGCTTCGCGCGCGATGTCGCACAGTGCGCCGGCACCCACCGACTCATCTACCACCAGTGCCAGATCACGGCGTACCGAGGGATAGCGTGATATGGGCTCAAAAGCCGGTATGCGCGAATGCTCAAGCATGGCCAACGGCAATTCAAAAAGTACCGGGGCTTGCGGCAGATCAAATGCCCGCAGCAAACCCGGATGCAATACGCCAATCAGCCCTTCGAGTCCATTTTCCAACCTGACCCGGGCCCCCTGCCCCGGATGCAACGCCGGGTGTTCCGCCGGATCCCAGGCAAGCTCTGGCCCCTTCCCGGCAAGCCTGAACAGGGCTTCAATATCGGCTTTTACATCGTAGAAATCAACCGGGGCGGCGTCATCACCCCACTGTTCGGGCTCGCGCAGTCCCCAGGCCAGACCGGCCACCATCTGTGGCTGATGCAGTTCGCCACCCTCGCGGCGGAAGACCCGGCCAATCTCGAATAATCTGACCCGCGGTTGCTGGCGGTTGAGATTGTGCTGCAAAGCGCCCAACAGTCCCGGCCAGATACTGGTGCGCATTTGTCCCAGTTCGGCCGACAACGGGTTAAGCAAATCAACCGCGCCACCGGCCTGGTCCAGTTGCGCCTGCAGGCCGGCCTCGACAAAGCTGTAGGTAATCGCCTCCTGGTAGCCCCGCTGCACCAGCACATCACGCAGACGCGTCAGCGGTGTGCGGGATTCACTCAGGGGTAACACCCGCAACGGCCCGCTTGATTCGGCCGCAGGCAGATTATTATAACCATGCAGACGAGCGACCTCCTCGATCAGGTCGGCCTCCAGTCTGATGTCATAGCGAAACGAGGGTGGCGTCACCAGCAAGGCCCCGTTGCTGGCATCACATTGCATATGCAGGCGTTCCAGGCCCTCGCGAATATCCTTGGAGGGCACCTCAAATCCCAGCAGGCGCCTGACCCGTTCCGGGCGCAAGCGCACCGGTTCAAACGCAGCCGGCGGCTCACCTGCGCTGACCACCGGCCCGGCCTGACCGCCAGCAATGGCCAATAGCAACGTTGTCGCGCGCTCCAGTGCACGCACCTGCATGGCCGGATCCACCCCGCGTTCAAAGCGGTGCGAGGAATCCGTATGCAGGCCGTAACGACGGGCCTGTCCTGCGGTTGCCGCCGGTGTAAACAACGCGCTTTCAAGAAATACCGATGTGGTTTGACCGGGGGCCACCGCCGTCGCCGCACCGCCCATGATTCCGGCCAGGGCCAGCGGGCCGCTGTCATCGGCAATGACCAGCGTGTTATTGGCCGGTGTCACCGTTTCACCATCCAGCAGCGTCAGGCTTTCTTGCCCATCCGCCATGCGTACCCGTACCGGTCCCTGTAAACGGTCAAGATCAAACGCATGCATGGGCTGACCCAGTTCCAGCATCACATAATTAGTGACATCCACCAGGGGGCCCATGCTGCGCACACCGCTGCGGCGCAAGCGCTCTGTCATCCATGCCGGGGTCGAGGCTGCGGGGTCAAGCCCGCGAATAACACGGCCGGCATAATGCGGACAGGCGGCAGGCGCCTCAATAACCACTTCGCGGATGTCGTCGATCTCTGCGGATACCGGCGCCGGCTCGAATGCCTGCAGCGGCGAATCCACCAGGGCCGACACTTCCCGAGCCACCCCCAGCACGCTCAGACAGTCCCCGCGATTGGGCGTGAGATCAATCTCTATGACGGTATCGTCCAGCGCCAGCCAGTCGCGCAGGTCCTGCCCCACGGCCGCATCGGCGGGTAATTCCAGAATGCCTTCGGCGCTGTCGGCCAGCCCCAGCTCCACGGCCGAGCAGATCATGCCCGAGGAGGCCACCCCCCGCAGTTTGGCCTCACGAATTTTGGTGCCATCGGGCAGCTTGCCCCCGGGCAAGGCCACGGCGACATTCAGCCCCGCGCGGGCATTGGCTGCGCCACAGACGATCTGGCGCATTGCGCTGTCGCCGGTATCCACCTCACACACCTGCAGCTTGTCAGCGTCCGGATGCGCGCTGGCGGCAACCACAGTTCCGATCACCACGCCCGAGAATTCGGGTGCCGCCGGCGCCACAGCGTCCACTTCCAGACCCGCCATGGTCAACAGATCGGCAAGCCCGGCGGTATCCAGCGCCGGGTCGACCCATTCACGTAACCATTTCTCACTGAATTTCATAAGCGCTTCATCCGGACCCGGGCATGCAGCTCAGTTGAACTGGCGCAAAAAGCGCAGGTCATTTTCGAAAAACAGACGCAGGTCGTTGACGCCATAACGCAACATCGCCAGGCGCTCCACTCCCATGCCAAAGGCATAGCCGGTAAAACGCTCGGCGTCCACGCCCACACTGGCAAACACATTGGGATGCACCATGCCGCATCCGAGCACCTCCAGCCAGCCACTGTGGCCGCATACCCGACAGCCCGCGCCATCGCACATCACGCACTCGATATCCACTTCGGCCGAAGGCTCGGTGAAGGGGAAATACGACGGCCGGAATCGCACCGCCAGATCGCGCTCGAAGAAGGCACGCAGGAAACTGTCCAGCATGGCGTGCAGATCCGCAAAGCTGACCTTCTCATCCACCACCAGGCCTTCCACCTGGTGGAACATGGGCGTATGCGTCAGATCCGAATCACAACGGTAGACCCGGCCCGGCGCGATCAGCCGCAGCGGCGGCTCGCGTTCTTCCATCACCCGCACCTGCACCGGAGAGGTATGCGTGCGCAGCAGCAGGCCTTCATCCACGTAAAAGGTGTCATGCATGGCCCGCGCCGGGTGATCATCGGGAATATTCAGGGCGGCGAAATTATGATGGTCATCCTCGATCTCAGGACCTTCTTCCACCGTAAAGCCGGCCGAGACAAACAGTTGCTCCATGCGCCGCAGGGTGCGCGTGACCGGATGCAACCCCCCGGGGCGCTGGCCTCGCCCCGGCAGCGTGACATCAATGCGCTCCGCAGCCAGCTGCGATTCAAGCTCGGCATTTTCCAGGGCGGCGCGGGCCTCATCAATCTGCCTGTTGAGCTGCTGCTTGGCACGATTGATGGCCTGACCGGCCTCCGGACGCTGTTCCGGTGGCAGCTTGCCCAGCCCCTTGAGCTGCTCGGTGAGCAGCCCCTTCTTGCCCAGATAACGCACGCGCACGGCGTCCAGGGCCGACAGATCAGCACTGTCGGCAATCTCGGCCACCGCCGCCTTGAGCAATTTATCGAGTTCGTCCAATGCCCCTCTCCCGCCGGGCGACATGATGTCAACCAATCAACAAAAAAGGGGAAGCTGGTTGGCCTCCCCTTTCCTGCCGTACCGGCATAATCTCCGGCACTCAGGCGGACAGACCGGCCTTCGCCTGTTCGGCAATGGCGGCAAACGCCGGCTTGTCAC
>PWYF01000232.1 GCA_003567955.1 Thiotrichales bacterium | reverse complement strand
CGCCCGGCCAGCATCAGGGGCAAGGTTTGCGCCTGGATGGGGGTGCAGTAGTCAAAACCGGTGTCGCGTATGCCCTGCATCAGGGCCGGGTCAAGACCGAGTGAATCAAAACGGACATCGCTCAGATGCTGGGTGTCGCTCATCGACGGCTTCCCTTGTTGGCTTCGCTGTTTCGGGCCAGGCTTGAAACCTGCCTGCTTTTCGGCTCCAATACAGTTCTGGTACGCTGGCAGGCGAAGCCGGGTCCGGCTTCACATGAAGGCCCGAACGGACGCGCATATTCTGCCTGAGTTAAGCCGCCACGTCACTTTGGCGAACCCGCTCCCTGCCCGGCGGCGGTGGCAATGCAGCCGTTTAATCCGGTTGTGCGGGAAAACCGGAATTGTGCGAGCCGCCCGGGGTGCTTCAGATTTGCAGGGTGGAAATGCCGGGAGCCAATAGCCGGTCACGTTACGGGCATAGTCCAGTATTCGGAGGTATTTTGCAGTGAGCGCTGAGATCAAGCACGTCACCGATGACAGTTTTGAAACGGATGTTCTGGGATCCGATGTTCCCGTGCTGGTGGATTACTGGGCCGAGTGGTGTGGGCCCTGCAAGATGATTGCACCGGTGCTTGAGGAAATTGCCGGGGATTACGATGGCAAGATGAAGATTGCCAAACTCAACATTGACGAAAATCCCAATACACCACCGCGCTACGGTATCCGGGGTATCCCCACGCTGATGCTGTTCAAGAATGGCAACGTCGAGGCCACCAAAGTGGGCGCGCTTTCCAAGTCCCAGTTGACCGCTTTTCTGGACAGCAATCTTTGAGACAGGGCCGGCCGGGCGCGCAGGGGTAGACCCCGCGCCCGGCCCGTGCTAGATTTAGCATCGATTCAGGAATTGCGGCCACAGCAGCCGTCTTCCATTACCCCTCCCGATAACATAAACAGCGCCCGGCGCGTGGTCGTGCGTGTGAATACAACCCCCTTTCGAGTCTCCAGATAATGAACCTGACTGAACTGAAGCAGAAATCCGCCACGGAAATTATTGATATCGCCCAGTCCATGGGCGTCGAGGGCACCGCCCGCTCACGCAAGCAGGATGTCATCTTTGCCGTTCTCAAGCAGATCGCCAAGAAAGGCGACGAGATTCACGGTGATGGTGTCCTGGAAATACTCCAGGACGGGTACGGGTTCCTGCGCTCGGCGGACAGCTCCTATCTCGCGGGGCCGGATGATATCTACGTCTCGCCCAGCCAGATCAGGCGCTTCTCGTTGCGCACCGGCGACACCGTGGCGGGTCGGATACGCCCCCCCAAGGAAGGTGAACGGTATTTTGCCCTGCTCAAAGTGACCGAGATTAATTTCGAACCGCCCGAGAATTCCAAAAACAAGGTGTTGTTCGAGAATCTCACGCCGCTGTTCCCGAAGGATCGGCTGCGGCTGGAGCAGGGTAATGGCAGCACCGAGGATCTGACGGCTCGTATCATTGATCTGGTGGCGCCCATTGGCAAGGGCCAGCGGGGCCTGATCGTGTCGCCGCCCAAGGCCGGCAAGACCATGTTGCTGCAGAATATCGCCCAGAGCATTTCGGCTAATAACCCGGAAGCCTATCTGATTGTGTTGCTGATTGATGAGCGCCCGGAGGAGGTCACCGAGATGGCCCGGTCGGTGCGCGGGGAAGTGGTATCAAGCACCTTTGACGAACCGGCCAATCGGCATGTGCAGGTGGCCGAAATGGTGATCGAAAAGGCCAAGCGACTGGTTGAGCACAAGCGTGATGTGGTGATACTGCTGGATTCCATTACCCGCCTGGCACGGGCCTACAACACGGTGGTGCCCTCATCCGGCAAGGTGCTGACCGGCGGTGTAGACGCTAACGCCCTGCATCGTCCCAAGCGCTTCTTCGGCGCTGCACGCAACGTTGAGGAAGGTGGCAGTCTGACCATTCTGGCCACGGCATTGGTGGAAACCGGCTCGCGCATGGATGATGTGATCTACGAGGAGTTCAAGGGCACCGGCAACATGGAAGTGCATCTGGACCGCCGCATTTCCGAAAAGCGGATTTTCCCCGCCCTGCATATCAACCGCTCCGGCACCCGCCGCGAGGAACTGCTGTGCACGCCGGAAGAGCTGCAGAAAATGTGGGTGCTGCGCAAGCTGCTGCACTCCATGGATGAGCTGCAGGCGGCTGAATTCCTGCTGGACCGCCTCAAGGACGTCAAGACCAACGAGGAATTCTTCCAGTCGATGAAGCGCCAGTAAGGTCTGGTCCCGGTTCAGTCGCGCCCCAGCGCCCTGAAGCCGATGTCAGCTCGATAGCCCGCTTCACGCCAGTCAATGCAGGCTACGCCCCGGTAGGCCCGCGCCTGGGCCGCGGCAATATCCTCATCCAGGGCGCACACGCACAGCACCCGCCCACCGGCGGTGACGATACCCTTGTCGGTGGTGGCGGTGCCGGCGTGAAATACCTTGACCTGCGGGTCGTCTATATCATCCAGGCCCTGGATCAGATCACCCTTGTCGTAGCTGCCGGGATAGCCCCCGGCCACCATCACCACACCCAGGGCAGCGCGTGGGTCCCACTGAACCTTGCTCTGGTCCAGCCGGCCTTCGATGGCAGCCTGGCACAGCTCGACCAGGTCGGAGTTCAGGCGCATCAGGATGGGCTGGGTTTCCGGGTCACCAAAACGGCAATTGTATTCCAGTACCTTTGGGGTGCCCTGTGCATCAATCATCAGGCCGGCATAGAGAAAACCGGTGTAGGGGTGACCGTCGGCGGCCATCCCCTCGACGGTGGGTTTGATCACCTCGCGCATGATGCGTTCATGCATGCCCGCATCCACCACCGGTGCCGGAGAATAGGCGCCCATGCCGCCGGTGTTGGGGCCCTGGTCACCGTCATAACGGGCCTTGTGGTCTTGTGAGCTGGCCAGTGGCAGGATGTTTTCACCGTCGACCATAACGATAAAGCTGGCTTCCTCGCCTTCGAGAAATTCCTCAATCACCACGCGATGGCCGGCCTCGCCAAAGGCATTGCCCTGCAGCATGTCACGTACCGCAGCGATGGCTTCATCTTCAGTGCGGGCGACCACCACGCCCTTGCCGGCGGCCAGGCCGTCGGCCTTGACCACGATAGGGGCACCCTGCTCGCGAATCCAGGTTTCGGCCTCGGTGGTATCGGTAAAGACGCCGTAGGCTGCCGTAGGGATATTGTGACGGGCCAGAAAATCCTTGGTGAAAGCCTTGGAGCCTTCCAGTTGCGCGGCGCCGGCGTCGGGACCAAAACAGGCCAGCCCGGCGGCGCGGAAGCGATCCACCACCCCGGCCACCAGCGGCGCTTCGGGGCCGACAATGGTCAGCCCGATATCTTCATCACCGGCCAGCGCCACCAGGCCATCCAGATCTTCCGCCGCCACGGCGACATTGCGCACGCCGGGCTCCAGCGCCGTGCCGGCATTACCGGGGGCAACCAGTACCTCGTCTACGTGTGGCGACTGTGCGGCTTTCCAGGCCAGCGCATGCTCGCGACCACCACCACCAATAATCAAAACCTTCATCCATCACTCCCCGGGGTCGAGATAAAAAGAATATAACCATGAAGAGCATGAAGAACATGAAGGAAAACAAAAATAGAATTTGCGAATGCAATTGGCATTATTCAAATCTGGCCGTTCATTCATTCTGGTGCGATAGCAATATCCTGGTTTCGACGTTCTTCATGTCCTTCATGCTCTTCATGGTTAAAGCTTTTTTAATGCCGGAAATGGCGCATGCCGGTAAAGACCATGGCCAGTTCGTGTTCGTCGGCTGCGGCAATCACCTCTTCATCGCGCATGGAGCCGCCCGGCTGGATCACGGCGGTGATGCCGGCTT